>NZ_JBYTEP010000058.1:0-22981 GCF_058792015.1 Cellulomonas sp. EB106-03-03-XG116 | reverse complement strand
CCCCCCCCCCCCCCCCCCCCCCCCCCCCCCCCCCCCCCCCCCCCCCCCCCCCCCCCCCCCCCCCCCCCCCCCCCCCGACCCTCTCGTGCGGCATCACCGCACGACCGCCGGAGTCAGTCCATGCCGATCGACCGCAGGTACCGCAGCGTCACCCGGCTCGTCGCCGTGAGCAGCAGACCCGCCACGGCGGCCTGGTTGATCACGTCCTTCATCGCCAGGGTCGCGATCGACACGCCCGCGAGCGCGATCGCCACCACCACACCGCCGGGACCGCCGGCTGCGGCGACCGCAGCCGCCAGGAGCACGCCGACGACCGCGTCGCGGACCTCCTTGCCGTAGTCGCCCACGGTCAGACCACTCGCGATCCGGTCGACGATCACCTCCGGGCTGTCACCGGCCTCCCAGGCCTCCTTCATGCGCTGCAGCACGTCCCTGTCGCGGAACACCTGCCACAAGTCCCACCACTCTTCGGCGCCTCGAGCGATTCGCTCCACCACCTGCTTCGCCCCCTGGAACACCTCGCGGATGCTCGCCGGCGCCTTCGCGATGCTCGCCATCGCGAACCCGGCGTCGCTCAGGTCCTTGCCCAGCTGTGCGTTCGGACCCACATGGAGGAACCGCTCAAAGACCAGCCGATCCTCCTCGGTCAGCCACGAGGCGTACCGGTTCGCGTGCGAGTTGTAGTCGACCGGGTAGAGCGCCGGGTCCTGCGGGAGGTCCACGTAGTGCGACAGGTACATGAAGACCGTCTCGGAGCCGATGTCCCGGGCGTTGCGGTCCCGCCGGGAGTTCAGCTCCGCCATGTCGTAGGCGTGCGCCAGCCACTCCGCCTGCAGGTCGTTCCGCGCAGAGTCAGCGGCCAGGGCCGAGGCCGACGGCACCGGCTCGGCCAGCGGGCCGAGCTGCAGGCCGCTGCCCCACAGCACGCCCTCGCCGAGCATCGGCGGACCGACGACCATGCCGCCCGACCCCGGGTCGGGCTCCGGCTCCGGGTCCGGGTCGGGCTCCGGGTCCAGCTCGCCGCCCAGCCCGGCGAGCAGCTCCTCCAGCTCGGCCAGGAACTCCGGCCCACGGTCCTCGAGGTCGGCGAAGTCGGCGAACGAAAGCCCGAGCGATCCCAGAGCCCGCTCGGCCTCGTTCACCTCGGCGACCATCTCGGCCAGCGCGACCTCGGGCACCGGCTCGGGTGCGGTGCGGACCGGGGCGGCCTGCGCGGTCCCCACGGTCGTCAGCGCCATCGTCGCCGCGGTCAGCAGACCCACGGTCGTGCGTGCGGTGCGTCGCATGAGCGTCCTCACTCGTTCGTCCGGTGACGGCGGCTGACGACCCCCGGGTCGGGGGGACGCGGCTCGCAGGCTAGGGGTGGACCGGGGCCCCTCATCTCCGCCCCGAACCGCCACGCGTCCGCACGAAGGCACGCTTTGAGTGCCCCGCGCACCCGAGGAGCCGGGCACCCGGGAGCCGCCGCGCGACCGTCGCCGACCGAGGCGCCAGGAGCACGGCCCTCCGGAGGCGGACGACCGCGCTCCGTGCCACGCTCCGGACATATCGCCCGTGCAGGAGAGTCGCGGGCCCCGCGGGAGCCTTGCGGCGACCCCACCCGACACCTATAGTCGCGGCATGTGGCATCGTTGCCACATCGTCGGGCGAGGGAGCTGGGCAGGCCTCCCGCCGGCGTCCACGGTCGACTGGAGGCCTCGATGACGCAGCTGAGAGCCGACGCCGCTCCGGCCGTCGCACCCTCGTCCCGCGCCGCGCGCAAGCGCCGCACGCCCAAGGTGCCCTACAACAAGCGCGAGGCGCTGACGGGCTACCTGTTCATCTCGCCGTGGATCGTCGGGTTCCTGGTCTTCACGGCCGGCGCGATGGTCTACAGCCTGGTGATCTCGTTCAGCCACTACAACCTGGCGACGAACACCGCCCGCCCCGCGGGCTTCGACAACTACGCCCAGCTGTTCACCGACCCGCGGGTCGCGACGTCGCTGGGCAACACGCTGTTCTACGCGGTGCTCGCCGTGCCGCTGGAGATCCTGGTCGCGCTGGGCCTCGCCTCGCTGCTGAACCAGGCGGGTCGCGGCGCCGGCTTCTTCCGGACCGTCTACTACCTGCCCAAGATGACGCCCGCGGTCGCGACGGCGGCGGTGTTCTTCCTGCTGCTCAACGGCAACACCGGCGCGATCAACCAGTTCCTGCGGATCTTCGGGATCGAGGGGCCGCAGTGGCTGGTCGACCCGGCCTGGATCAAGCCGTCGATCGTGCTGATGACCCTGTGGGGCGTCTCCGGGACGATGGTGATCTTCCTGGCGGCCCTCAAGAACGTGCCGCGGGAGCTCTACGAGGTCGCCGAGCTCGACGGCGCGGGCGTCTGGCAGCGGTTCCGGAACATCACGCTGCCGATGATCTCCAGCGCCATCTTCTTCAACGTGATCGTGCTGTCGATCGCCGCGTTCCAGGTGTTCGACCAGGCGTACCTGCTGTTCTGGCGCGATCAGTCGAACGCGTCGCCCGAGGCGTCGCTGTTCTACGCGATCTACCTGTTCCAGCAGGCGTTCCGGCAGTTCAACTTCGGGTTCGCCGCCGCCATGGCCTGGCTGCTGTTCCTCATCATCATGGTCATCACGGCCATCCAGATGAAGTTCGGCAACCGGTTCGTCTACTACGAGGGGGGCAGGGACTGATGGCCAGCACCGGCACCACCAGCACGCCCGTCCGCCAGGTCCCCGGCCTGCCGGAGGACGCCACGGGGCAGGGCGACCGCCCGATCGACCCGAACCGGCCGCCGCTCGACGAGAGCCGCCCCGGCGGCCGCACCGGCCGGCGCGTGCGCCGCGGCCTCGTCATCGCGGCGCTGGTCGTGATGTCGTTCGTGTTCCTGTACCCGTTCGCCTGGCTGCTCGCGGCGAGCCTCAAGGGCCGCGGCCAGGTGTTCGACAACTCCCTGTGGCCGAGCGAGTTCCACTGGGGCAACTACGTCCGCGTGTTCGACGAGCTGCCGCTCGGGAACTGGATGATCAACAGCGTCGGCATCGCGGTCCTGGCCGCGGTCTCGGTGGCGGTGTCGTCGTCGCTGGTCGCGTGGGGCTTCGCGCACTTCCGGTTCCCGCTGCGCGGGTTCCTGTTCGGCCTCGTGCTGGCGACGATGATGCTGCCCGGCGCGGTGACGATGATCCCGATCTACCTGATCTGGAAGGAGCTCGGGTTCCTCGGCACCTGGGTCCCGCTGTTCGGCGCGAACCTGTTCGGGTCGGCGTTCTACATCTTCCTGCAGCGGCAGTTCTACCTGGGCCTGCCGCGGGAGCTGTTCGAGGCCGCCCGCATCGACGGCGCGAACCAGTGGCGGACCTACTGGCGGATCGTGTTCCCGCTGTCGCTGCCGTCGTTCATCATCGTGCTGCTGTTCGAGTTCCAGGCGTCCTGGAACAACCTGCAGGCGGCGCTCATCTACCTGAACGCCGGCAGCCCGGAGGACTTCACCGCGCCGCTCGGCATCGCGTACGCGATGACCCGGTACTCGCCGACGGCGGGCGGGCAGGGCGACTACCAGTACGTGATGGTCGCGGCGCTGCTCGTGACCCTCCCGATGCTCGCGCTGTTCGCGTTCGGGCAGCGGTACTTCATCGAGGGCGTGGCCACCCAGGGCCGCAAGGGCTGACGACGGGCGCGGGGGGGGGGGAGGCAAATGTGGTTTTGCCCCCCCCCCCCCCCCCCCCCCCCCCCCCCCCCCCCCCCCCCCCCCCCCCCCGCGTCCGGTCCGGCCCCTCGCGCGTGCGGCGCGCGTCAGAGCGGGTCGGGCAGGAGCGCCGGGTCGGCCAGCGCCTGCTCGCAGGCCAGGAGCAGCGCGCCGCCGGTCCAGGCGTGGCTCAGCGTGAGCAGCATGCCCTTGGGCTGGAAGCAGGCGGTCTGGTAGTACCGCTCGGAGGTCATGCCCCGGTAGGCGTTGAAGTCGCCGTCGAACCGGGCGACCAGCTGCCGGAAGCACGCGAGCGTCTCGGCGGCCCGGTCGGCGTAGTGCGGGTCGCCGGTGGCGGCGGACAGCTCCGCCAGCTCACGCGTGCAGACGAGGCCGTAGGCGTGCAGGTGCTGGTTCGACGGCGAGGCGTTGTCGGCGCCGCGGGTGGCGAACCGGTAGACGTCCAGCGGCGTCCCCTCCCGGAACCGGGTGTTGTAGGAGTACCGGAAGGTCAGCATCCAGTCCGCGGCGCGGCGGGCCAGGTCGAGCCACCGCGGGTCGCCCGTGCGCCGGTGCAGCGCGACGTACGACATGACGGCGACGTACCCGTCCTCGGAGGTCGGCGCCAGGTCGACGTCCTCGGGCGCGCCGTGCAGGAACTCCCGGTCGACGAACTGCGCGTAGTGCTCGCCGGCCCGCACGGCCGCCGCGAGGTAGGCGCCGTCCGCACCGTCGGGCCCGTCCCAGCGCGCGGCCTCGGCGAGCGCGGCGACCCAGGTCAGGCCGGCGGCGCCGTGCCACGACAGCACCTCGCCGGTCTCGGCGTGGTGCGCGGAGCCGAGGTTGCCGTCGGGCCGCTGCCGGCGGACGACGACGTCGAGGTTCGACCGCAGCGCGACCGCCCAGCCGGGGTGCGCGGCGCGGACGTCCTCGCCCAGCTCGAGCGCCCGGGCCAGGAACAGCGACGCCTCCGCGAGCGTGCGGGAGTGCAGCGCGCCCGGGGTGCGCGACCAGCTCTGCGACCAGCCGTGCTCCGCGTACCAGACGCCCCAGAACGTGCCCGAGGGCGACAGGTGGTCGCAGACGAAGTCGATGACCCGGGCCGCCGCCGTCCCGGCCTCGGCCGCGCCGCGCCGGCGCGCGTGCGCCAGCAGCGCGTACGCCCAGGGGATGCCGCTGACCCAGCCGACGTGCATCGCCTGCCGGTCGACGGTCAGGCCGTCCCGGCCCGAGACCTCGCGGTCGAAGCCGACCGTCTCGAGCAGGACGCCCGGCTCCGCGTAGTGCCAGCGGTGCAGGCCCTCGGCGGCCAGGTCGGCGGCCTCCGCGATCCCGACCCAGGGCCGCAGCGGCGAGGCCGCGCGGGTGCGCTCGTGCTCCTCGCGCAGGATCGCGGCGTAGGCGTGCCGGTCGGGTCCGGTCGGGTACACGGCGAACCGCAGCGTGACCCGCTCCCCCGGCGCCCAGCGGTACGTCGTCGTCTCCGCGGGGCGCGGCGTCCCCGAGCCGAAGTACGACACCGGGCCCTCGCGGAACGGGAAGGTCAGGTGCACGCTGCCGACCCCGGTCGCGGCGTCGTGCGCCAGGCCGAGGCCGGTCATGCCGAGCGCGGTCGTCTCCGGCGCGACCAGCGCGACGCCGCCCGGTCCCGCCCACGCGAGCACGGCCGGGGTCGCGGCGCGGTCCGCGCGGAACTCCCAGCGGTCGCTGACCATGCCGGCCGGGTCGTCGGCGCCCACCTCGAACCGCGGGAACGGCCGGTCGCAGTCGACGGGCCGGTTCTCGCCGTAGAACGCGCCGGGGATCAGCCACCAGGGCGCGTCGGGCGCCGCCGGCAGAACCGCCCGGAACCGGATACCGGCCTCGGTCGGCGCGTCGCCGCGGTGCTCGACGTCGAGCCGGACGTCGACCCGGCCCGACGCGGTGGGCGCCGCCCAGGTGGCGCGGACGCGAAACGACCCGGCCTCGCCGGCGACCGCGCCCGGCCCCGCAGGGGCCGACGGGATCGACGGGATCGACGGCACGGCGAGCACGGAGCCGTCCGCGAGCACCACCTCGGCCACGTGCGGCACGACGCCCACCACCGGGCCGTCGTCGCCGAACCACGCCGGCCCCGCCGGCCGGAGCGACCCCGTCGGTCGCAGCAGGACGCCCTCGTCCACGTGCCCCACCCTCCGCCGCGGCGCGGCCGTCGATCGGTCGGTCTGCCGGCGCTCAGGCCGCGGGCGGCTCGCCGGCCGCCCAGGCGTCCACCATCTCGCTGATCACGTGGAGCACCAAGGTGTGCATCTCCTGGATCCGCGGCGTCGCCGAGGACGGCACCAGCAGGAGGTGGTCGGCGTGCTCCCGCGCGGGACCGCCGTCGCCCCCCGCGAGCAGCAGCGTGGTCGCGCCGTTCGCGCGGGCGGACTCGAGCGCCCGGACGACGTTCGGGGACCGGCCGCTGGTGGTGAACGCGACGACCAGGTCGCCCGGGCGGGCGAGCGCCTCGACCTGGCGGGCGAACACGTCCTCGTAGGCGTAGTCGTTCGCGATGCAGGTCATCGACGTCGGGTCGGTGCTCAGCGTGACGGCGGGCAGCGGCCGGCGGTCCCGCTTGTAGTGGCCGACGAGCTCGCCGGTCAGGTGCTGCGCGTCCGCGGCGCTGCCGCCGTTGCCGAACGTGTAGAGGGTGCCGCCGCGGGCGAACGTGTCCCGGACCAGCTCCCCGGCGGCCCGGATGCGGTCGGCGAGCCCGACCATCGCGCCGGCGACGTCGGCGTGGGCGGCGAGGTGGGCGTGCAGCCAGTCGACGGGGCCGGCGGGGGCGTCGGCGGCGACGGGAGCATCAGGGGCGGCCGGGGTCAGGATCGGGGTGGTGGGGTCAGACACGAGCGGCCTCCGTCGGCGCGTGGTCGTGCGGCGGGCGTGCGGGTGCGGCGCCGGAGGCGTCGGCGAGTGCGGCGGGACCGGCGGCCTCGGCAGGACCGGCGGCCTCGGCAGGACCGGCGGCGTCGGCGGGCGCGGCGACGGCGGGCGCCGCGGCGACCCCCGCGCCGCCCCCGGGCAGCACGTCGAACGCGATCGCCCCGGCCCCGACGACGCAGACGACGTCGCCGAGCGCGGCGAGCCGCACCGTCGCGGCGCGCGCCGCCGGCGGCATGGCCTCCCGGGCGACGGTCGCCCGCACCGGGTCGAGCAGCATCGCGCCGGACCGGGTCACCCCGCCGCCGAGCACGACGAGCTCCGGCTCCAGCACGTTGACCAGGTCGGACACCGCGCTGCCGAGCAGGTCGACGGTCTCGTCCCAGACCCGCGCGGCGAGCGGGTCCCCGGCGGCCGCGGCCGCGCTGACGTCGGCGGCGGTGACCGTGGTGAGGGCGGCGAGCGACGAGGGCGGCTCCCCCGGCACCGGGTCGGCGAGGGCCTCGGCGGCGCGCGCCGCGATCGACGACCCCGACGCGTACGCCTCGATGCACCCGCGCCGCCCGCACGAGCAGGCGCGTCCGCCGCGGCGGACGGTGATGTGGCCGAGCTCGCCGCCGTTGCCGGCCGCGCCGCGGTGCAGCCGCCCGTCGAGGACGACGCCGCCGCCGACGCCGGTCGACACGGTCAGGTAGACGAGGCTGCCGAGCCCCTGCCCGGCGCCGTACCGGTGCTCGGCGACGGCCGCGGCGGTGGCGTCGTTCTCCAGCGCGAACGGGACGCCGAACGCGGCGGTCGCCAGCGGCCCGATCGGGACGTCGTCCCAGCCGGGCAGGTGCGGCGGCGACTGGAGCACGCCGGTCGGCGCGTCGAGCGGGCCGCCGCACGCGATGCCGACGGCGCCGACGGGTCCGAGCCCCGCCTCCGCGACCGCCTCGTGGCCCATCGCGAACAGCCGCGCGATCACGGCGTCCGGCCCCTCCTCGCGGCGGGTCGGGCGGACGCGCAGCCCGTGCACGGCCCCGTCCGGGGTGACCACCCCGACGGCGAGCTTGGTGCCGCCGATGTCGAGCGCGAGGACCGGCGTGCCGGTGGCCGTGCCTCCGCCCGCGGGCGCGGGCGAGCCGTCCGTCGTCATCCGTCCTCCAGACCCCCGGCGGGCGCGCGGCCGGGTGCGGCGGCGCGTGGCGACCCCGGGGCCCCATCGGCGTCGGTGCCGTGGGATCGCTCTGGGATCGATTCCAGATCGAGCATAGGAGTGGGCCCGAGAGAGCGTCAAGCGCGGCGTCGGAAAACGATCACTCGACCTGGGATCGAGTTCAGATCGCGGGGGTCTCGGGTGCCGGTCGCACCGGACACCGCGCACGGACCGGGCGCGGGGCGCCACGACGGGCCGGGCGACCGCCCGGCGCGCGTCAGGCGGCGGGCGGGGGCGCGGTCGACCCGCGCTGCGCCACGGCGGCCGAGAGCATCACGGTCCGCTTGGGCGACTCGGGGCTCTGGATCCGCTCGAACATCTGCCCGACCGCGGCCTCGCCGAGCGCGACCGCGTCCTGCGCGACCGCGGTGACCCCGGGCGTCACCATCGTCATCCACGGGGCGTCGTCGAAGGACACCAGGCTGAGGTCGTCGGGCACCCGCAGGCCGAGCGCCTGCGCGGCGCGCCACACGCCCTCCGCGAGCACGTTGTTGGCCGCGAACACGGCGGTCGGCCGGTCCGGCCCGCCGAGCAGGTCCCGGGCCACGCCGGTCGCGGCGCCGACGTCCCAGCCGCCGCGCACCACCAGGGCGTCGTCGAGCGGCAGGCCGGCGGCGAGGAACGCGGACCGGTAGCCGACCAGGCGGTCCCGACCGGTCGTCCAGTCCATCTCGTCGATGAGCAGCGCGACCCGGCGGTGACCCTGCTGCAGCAGGCCGGTGGTGACCCGCTCGGCGGCCGCCTTGTTGTCGACGACCACCGCGTCGCAGGCGCCCTCGGCGAACTGCCGGTCGACCTCGATCACGGGGATCCGGTGCCGGCCCAGGTACTCGGTGACCTCGGCGGACAGCGGGGTGAGGATGACGCCGGCGACGCGCAGCGCGACGAAGGTCTCGGCGGCCTCGAGCTCGGCCTCCACCGACCCCGCGTCGTCGGCCAGCATCATCGCGTAGCCGCGCTTGCGGGACTGGGCGCTGACCCCGCTCGCGAGGTCGGCGTAGAACGAGTTGCGCAGGTCGGAGACGAGCACGCCGATGGACCGGCTGACCTGCTGGCGGAGGTTGCGCGCCATCGCGTCGGGCACGTAGCCGAGCGTCTGCGCCGCGCGCCGGACCCGCTCGCGCACGGCCGGCGCCACGTAGCCGCGGCCCGTGAGCGCGCGCGAGGCGGTGGAGCGGGAGACGTCGGCGGCCTCGGCCACGTCCTTGATCGTGGCGCGGCGTCCCGGGGCGGTCGCCGCACCGCGCGTGCCCGGCGCGGCAGCCTCCATGCAGTGCTCCTCGATCCCCCGGCCCGTGGGCCTCAGTCCGCGACGACGTCCACGAGCGCCTCGGCGTGCTGACCGAGGAGCAGGTCCCCGATGCTGACGTCGACGGCCAGCCGCCGGCGGACCGCCGCGGGACCCGTGGGCACCACGTCCAGGTCGATCTCCGCGTGCCCGCCGGGCGGGAGCGCGACGACGGCCTCGTCGGGGTGCGCGCGCCAGCCTAGCGGCAGCACCGCGCGCACGGTCGCCTTCCGCTCCTCGCGCGCGGGGTTGCGGACCGTCACCGTGAACCGCGCGGGCCGGTCGGCGGGCACGGCGGACCGGTACGGCGCGATCCGGGCCATCCGGGTGTCCGAGCCGAGGTCGAGCTCGTCGAGCGGCAGCAGGTCGTGGTGGATCTGCACCAGCTCCTCGCCCTCGGCGTCGAGCATCGCGAGGTAGGCGTCGTCGACCCAGCGCGGCTCCCAGTGCCCGGACACCATCACGCCCGGCGCGACCCGGCGGTAGAGCGCGGCGCTGTCCCGGTAGTCGGTGACCCGGAACAGGTTCCGGTACTGGTAGTTGAGGATCTCCCGCCGGTTGCCGGGGATGCCGAGGCCGTCCTGCTGGTCCCCGGTGACGAGCACCCGCACGCCGTCGACCTCGACCTCGAAGGCCGCGGCGTACAGCGTGTGCCCGGGCAGCTCGTGCACGGTGATCTCGTACTCGTGCCAGCGGAACGACCGGCCCAGCGGCAGCACGCGGTCCACCGGGATCGGGTCGTACCAGAGGCAGGGCAGGTCGTGCCGCAGCGGGTCCTCGAGCACGGGCGCGACGTTCGCCGGCGCCCACACCTCGGTGCCCTCGACGTCGCGGAGCAGGTTCATGCCGGCCACGTGGTCGTCGTGGTAGTGCGTGGGCAGCACCGCCTCGACGGCCGTCACGCCGAACTCCCGGCGCAGCGCCGGCAGCGAGGCGAGCCACGGGCGCCGGGACGCGCGGTCGCCGCCGGACGCGAGGCCGGTCGTCATGTCGTAGCCGAAGTCCATCAGCAGCGCCGGACCGTCCCGGGACACCAGGACGTAGGAGCACGCGTTGCTCGACAGGTTCAGCAGGAAGTGCTCGGTGATCCGCTGGAACGGCTCGGCCAGGCGCAGCCGCAGGTCCCACGGCTGCGGCCGCCGGGAGTCGACGTAGCCGCGCATCCGGGTCGCCAGCAGGCCGAGCGCGTGCTGCGGGTCGTCCATCGGCCGGCCGTGCGACGGGAGCAGCAGGTCGAGGCGCTCGTCCATCAGCAGGTAGCAGGACAGGACCGTCATCGCCGGCCCCTCGTTCTCGGTGTACGACCACTGGGTGGCCGCGAGCGACCAGACCTTGCCCGGCGCGTAGACCAGGTCGCCGGTGAACCCCAGGCGGCGGCCGTCGCGCTCGACGACGTAGGACACCGACCCGGTGGTGTGGCCCGGCGTCGGCACGACCTGCACCGGAACCCCGCCGTAGACCCGGGTGCGGTACTCCGGCACGACGTCCGCGACCGGGACGGGCTCCAGCAGCGAGAACCGGTCCTCGCGCAGGTTGTAGTCGTTGACCACCTGCCGGGTGCGCCACATGTCGTCGACCCGGTCGAACAGGTCGCGCTCGACGGGCGGGACGTGGATCGCGATGCCCGCCGCGACGGCGCGCGGCAGCCCCTGGCCCTGGTCGCGGTGGTGGTGGGTCATCAGCACGTCGGTGATCCGGTCGACGCCCATCGCCTCGAGGTGGTCCAGCACCGCGCCGGAGCCGAAGTCGATCGCGACGGCGGTGCGGGTGCCGTCGGGCGCGGGCTCGGCGGCGCGGACGACGTAGACGTGGCAGGTGTCGGCGACCCGGAACACCCCGGGCGCGACCTCGACGACCTCGGCGGCGACGGTGGCGGGCATGGCGCCTATGGTATCGATTCCAGAGAGGGCGCCACAAGCGGTGCGACGGAAGAGAAGCGCTGCTCAGCGCCGGTTTCCGCCGCTATGCCGGATTCGTCCGCACCCCGCGCCACCCCGCCGCCCGTCCCCACCGCCGACCTTGCAGAAGATGCGGGGTTCCGGCCGCTCGAACCCCGCATCTTCTGCGAAGTCGGCGAGTCGGTGGCGCGGAAGTCGGGGGGCGGCTCGCGTCACAGTGCCAGGACCTGGCCCGCCGCCCGGAGCTCGTCCTGCAGGGCGGCGACGTCGACCGCCTGCACCGCCCGCCCCGACGCCGCCGCCCGGGCCGCGGCGAGCCCCGCGACGTGCCCGAGCATCTGGTACTGCGGCTCCATCCGGATCGACGAGAACGCCACGTGCGACGCGGACACGCACACCGGCACGACGAGGTTGGTGCAGTCCGCCCACCGCGGCACCAGCGCCCGGTACGGGATCGGGTACGGCGGCACCGGCACGGAGTAGTACCCCTCCGTGACGACCATGCCGACCGGCCGGGGGTGCTCGTGGACCCAGCGCCAGGTGCGCTGCACCTCCCGGACGTCCAGGTGGTACGAGCCCATCGCCACGACGTCGTGCCACCGGGCCGGCCCGCGCAGGTCCCGCTCGGTGAGCACGACCTCGCCGACCATGCGGCGCGCCTCGCGGACGTAGAGCTGGTGCGGCAGGTGGTCCGTGTCGGCGAACTCGTCGGCGGGCAGCCCCCAGCGGGCCAGCTCGCGGCGCACCGGCGCGGGCACCTCCGGGTCGTGGGTGAGGAACCACAGCAGGTCCTGGGCGTGGTGCAGGTGGTGGCGCCGGATCTCTTCGCGGCGGTCCGGCCCGGCGGTCGGGTACTCCCACGCGGTCCCGTCGAGGACGCTGAGCGAGAACGGCCCGAGCGAGTTGCCGTCGGCCTTGCCGCCGGGGAGGTTGGGCTCGAGCCCGAGCAGCGACCCCGCCGCCGGGACGTGGCCCGCCCGGGCCCAGTGCCGGAACAGCCGGCGGCCGAGCTCCCAGTGCGCGTCGTCGTACCCGGGGCGGCGCCCGACGGGCACCCGGTCGGCCGCGGTGGTCAGGCAGAGCCGGTAGCCGTAGGACATCACGCCGCCGTCGCCGGACCCGACGGGCGCGAGCGGCACGTCCCGTACCTGCGGCAGCACCGGGCCGGGGGTCTCGCCCGACGGGTCGTCGACGAACGGCGACACCCAGCCGGGGAACGCGTGCCGGCCGGGGACGGGCTCGCGGCGGCCCGCGAAGGTCTCGCCGTGCAGCGACCGGTCCTCGCGGCCGACCCGGTACGGCACGCCCGCGAGCGCCAGCAGGTCGCCCTCGTAGGTCGCGTCGACGAGCACGGCCCCGGCCCAGGTCCGGCCGTCCGCGGTGCGCACCGACCGGATCGCGCGGTCCGCCACGTCGGCCGACCGCACCGCCGCGCCGTGCTCGACCCGGATGCGCGGGTGGTCGAGCCAGCGCCGCAGGATCGCCTCGGCGACGTGCGGCTCCGGGCCCGCGTACGCGCCGATAGGGACGCCGTAGTGCGCCGCGACCTCCGCCCGGAACCGGGCCGCCGTCCCGCCGAGCACCCGGACGTCGCCGACGTCGGTGTAGCCGAGGCCGCCCGAGGTCATGCCGCCGACGTGGTCGCCGGGCTCGAGCAGCAGCACGGAGGCACCGGCCTCCGCCGCGGCGACCGCGGCGGCGACGCCGGCCGAGGTCGCGCCGACCACGACGACGTCGGCCTCGGCGGCCGGGGTGGTCGCGGCGGCGACGGGGCCGGCGACGGGGCCGTCGCCCGGACCAGCGGCCGGGCGGGCGCCGCCGTCGGCACCGCGCCCCGGGTCGCCCGTCACCCCCGCGCCCCCGCCGCCGTGCGGAGCCCCGCCCGGTACGCGGCCCACGACCGCGCCACCAGCGCGAGGTCCTCGGCGGTCAGCGGCTCCTGCGACCGGTCGATGCGCTCGGCGTAGTACAGCGCCGGCACCCCGCCCTCGGCCTGCGCCGCGACGTAGTCCCGCCACTGCGCCACGTCGAGCATCGGCCACTGGTCGGTGTCGACGAGGTGCCCGGGCAGCGCGGCGCGGGCGATCGACCGGCGCACCCGCATCTGGTCGGCCAGCGGCACCACCGCGCCCGCGGTGTCCCGCTCCAGCACGTCGTTGAGCCGGACCATGTCGCAGACGTCCGCGAACGCGGGGTGCGGCGTGTGCGTGACGACCAGCGCGTCGGGCTTGGCGGCCTTGGCCGCGCGGTACAGGTCGCCGAGCAGGGCGTGCAGCGCCGCGACGCCCCACGGCGCGTCGGCCGTCGCCCCGGTCGCCGGGTGCCGGCGCACCGAGTGCCCCGCCGGCGCCCGCTGCGTGAAGTCGACCTTGAACCCGTCCGCGTCGACCCCGTCGGGCCCGAGCAGGTGCGCCACGGTGCGCCGGACCCGCTCGCGGTAGGCCGGGCTCGCCGGGTCGGCGGCGACGGGGCGGCCCGCCGCGTCCACGAGGCACTCCTCGGCGGGCAGCCCCTCCGGGTCCCACGCCTTCCACCACAGCAGCACCCGCTGCCCGGCGGCGTGCCGCCCGGCGATCCAGGCGCGGAGGTCCGGCCAGCGGTCCGCGTCGACCTCCGCCGTCCCGTAGGCCCGCTGCCACTTGTCGTCCACCACGACCGTCCCGGGCAGCACGTCGTGCGCCGCGAGGTGGGCCAGCAGCTCGTCGTAGACGTCCTGCCGGGCGAGGTCGGGCGCGATCGGCAGGCCCGCGGGCACGACCGCCGGGCCGAGGTCCTGGACGAAGGACGGGTGGGCGGCGGGCTCCCCGGGCAGCGGGGCGCGGGCGCACTGGGCGCCCCAGCCGCAGAAGATCGGCTCCGCCCACCACCCCGCGACCGGCGCGACCGGCCCCGCCGGCGCGCCCGCGGCCACCAGGTCCGCGCGGTGGTCCGCGAGCGCCGCCCACGGGTCGGCGGCCGGGCGGAGCACCAGGGCCGGGCTGCGCCAGGTGCCGTCGACGGCGGTGTGCGCGTCGTGGTCGAGCTCGAGGAGGAAGCCGCCGTCGAGGGGCTGGTAGCGGAGCTCGGTCAGGCGCAGGTCGGCGACCGGGGCGACCAGGCCGAGGGCGAGCCAGCCCGGGGCGGCGCCGTCCGCCGCGCCGGGCGTCGCCGGCACGTCCAGCGCGGACGCCGCCGGCTCCCGGCCCAGCACGAGGCAGAGCGGCGGCGGGGAGAACACCGCGTGCAGGCGACCGGGCGAGGCGTCGCCCAGCACGCCCAGCGTCGCCGCCGAGGCCGCCGGGCGGACGAGGTCGACCGGCTCGGTGGGCGTCGGGACGAACACCGAGCGGTACTCGACCGAGGACCGGAACGTCCCGCCCGCGCCGGTGCGCAGCACGGCGCGCCCGCCGAGCAGCCGGACGTCGGTGAGCACGCCCGCGCCCGCGACCTCGACGGTCAGCTCGAGCCGGTCGGGCAGGCAGCGCAGCGTCGTCCGCCGGCGGCCCCACGCGGTGCTGCCGCAGTCGAGCCGCACCTCGGCGACCGGGGTGTCGACGGGGTCGGCGCCGACCGGCGCGCCCGCGGCGTCGTGCACGGTGGGCGCGCCGACGTCGTACGACTCGTCCGCCGCGCCCACGGCGTCCACGGACGCGAGCAGGCTGAGGTGCGACCAGATCCGGCCGTCGGGGTCGGCGAGCACGGCGCGCGGCGGATCGGCGCGGACCTCGAGCAGGTAGGCGTCGGCGTGGATCGTGCGGGTGCCGGGGGCGGCGGTGATGCGCATGGGTCCTCGGGTGTCGTCGGTGGGGTCCGGTCGGGGGGCGTCAGCCGAACGGGGCGATCACGGGCAGGTCGTCGGGCAGCGAGCCCGTGCGGGCGATCTCCGCGTACACGCGCCCGGAGTCCTTCACGGTCCGCCGCCCGGTCGCGTAGTCGACGTGCACGAGCCCGAACCGGGGGCGGTAGCCCAGCGACCACTCGAAGTTGTCCAGCAGGGACCAGTGCAGGTACCCGACGACGGGCGCGCCGGCCGCCATCGCCTCGTGCACGGCCCGCAGGTGGCCGAGCAGCAGGTCGGTGCGGCGGACGTCGTGCACCCGGCCGTCGTGGGTGGGCGCGTCGCCGAACACCCCGCCGTTCTCGGTGATCATCAGCGGCGTGCCCGGGTGGTCGCGGTGCAGCCGGAGCAGCAGGTCGCGCAGCGCGTCCGGCACGATCTCCCAGCCCTCGTCGGTGCGCCGGACGTCGCCCACCGGCCCGACGACCTGCCACGGGAACGGCCGGTCCGGCCCGGTCGGCGCGGCGGCCACGACGCGGCGCGTGTAGTAGTTCACGCCGATCCAGTCCTGCCGGCCGCCGATCCGGTCCTCGTCGCCGGGGCGGATCACGTCGTCCAGCGACCGGCCGAGCGCGCGCTCCCAGTGCCCCCGCACGTCGTCGGGGTAGCCGCGGCCGGCGAGCGGGTCGAGGGACCACCGGTTCACGTAGCCGTCCGAGCCCCACGCCGCCGCCGCGTCCTCGGCCGAGCCCGTCGCCGGGTCGCACGGGAACAGGCTCAGCGCGCAGCCGGTGCGCGCCCCCGGCGCGTGCGCCTTGATCGCGTCCGCCGCGGCGCCGTGGCCGAGCAGCACGTGGTGCGAGGCGGCGACCGCGGCGCCGAGGTCGGCGACCCCCGGCGCGTGCAGGCCGAGCTGGTAGCCGAGCAGGGCGACGATCCACGGCTCGTTCTGGGTGACCCACCACGTCACCCGGTCGCCCAGCCGCCCGGCAACCGCGTCGGCGTACTCGGCGAAGGCGTCGACGGACGACCGGCCGGCCCAGCCGCCGTCCGCCATCAGCGCCTGCGGCATGTCCCAGTGGTTGAGGGTGAGCACCGGCTCGACGCCGCGCTCGAGCAGGGCGTCGACGAACCGCTCGTAGTGGTCCAGCCCGCGGGTCTCGACGCGCCCGCGGCCCTCCGGCACGACCCGGGACCACGCGACCGAGAACCGGTACGCGCGCAGCCCGAGCTCCGCGACCAGGTCGACGTCCTCGCGCCAGCGCCGGTACGAGTCGCAGGCGCGCGAGCCGTCGCCGCCGCCCTCGACGGCGCCGGGCCGGGCGGCGAACTCCTCCCAGACCGAGCGGCCGCGGCCGTCC
The DNA here is from genome assembly GCF_058792015.1 of Cellulomonas sp. EB106-03-03-XG116. Lineage (NCBI taxonomy): Bacteria > Bacillati > Actinomycetota > Actinomycetes > Micrococcales > Cellulomonadaceae > Cellulomonas > Cellulomonas sp. EB106-03-03-XG116. Next base: position 6,905 of record NZ_JBYTEP010000058.1, on the reverse strand, counting down.
GCGTCGAGGCTGCCCTCCACCTGGTACGCGGAGGTGGCCGCGCCCCAGAGGAAGCCGGGCGGGAAGGTGGTGGTCACGGGCGGGCCTCCTGGGGGACGCGGGGGGCGGGGACGGGCGGGACGACGTCGGCGGTCGGGAGGTTCCAGGCGTCGAGGACGAGCCGGCGGTCCTCGCGCGCAGCGGTCCAGCGGGCGCGGAGCGTACGGGTGGCTCCGGGGAGCAGCGGGCGCGGGTCGCCGTCGAGGACCGCCCGGCCGGGCGCACCGGCGGGGCGGGCGTCGAGCAGCGCGAGGCCGACGACCGCCGGGCCGGAGCGGTGCGCGACCTCGACCGCCACCGCGTCCGGGCCGTCCGGGCGCACGGCGACGTCGACGGTCGCCGGCGCGAGGTCGAGCAGCGGCGACAGGTCCGCGGCCGACGTGGCCACGACGACCTCGTGGTCCAGCACCGCCCCGTCCGCCGCGGTCCACACGACCTCCCAGAGCAGCACGGCCGCCCGGGGCAGCGCGGCCGCGGGGTGCCGGAGGTCGCCGACCGGGCGCGGCTCCCGCACCGGCTCCGGCACCGCCCACCGGCGCTCGGCCAGCACGTCGCCGTCGGCGGTGCGCAGCCGGGCGACCACGTCCGAGCCGGCCGCGACGCCCCCGTCGGACCACAGCCAGACCTCCGCCGCGGCGTGCACCCGGCCGCCCCAGGCGGTCGTCGCGGTCCGCGGCGTCGCGCGGTCCGGGTCGAACGCGCGGGCGACCGCGTGGAACGCCGGCTTCGGGTCGCCGAGGTGGTCGACGACCGCGGTGCACCAGGCGTTCGGGTACGACTCCGCGAGCTGCCACGGCAGCACCAGCGAGCAGCGCGGCCACCGGCGCCGGTCCGCCTCGACCGCGTACGCGAGGCCGGTCGCCTGCAGGTGCTGGCTCGCGCGCCGGTAGCCGTCGACGTCCGTGAGCCGGCCGGCGAGGCACTGCTGGACCAGCGGGGCGTTGTCCCACCACTCGCCGAGGTGCCGGTGCACGGGGTTCGACCGGTCCACCGGCCACACCCGGTCCGCGGGCACCAGGTGGTCGAGCAGCCGGCGGTTCGCCATGCCCTCGACGCCGAACTCGCTGTGCGCGAGGCAGGTGCCCGCGTCCGCCAGGGCGTGCTGGCCGGTCAGGCCCTGGTGCTCCCACGGGCCGTGCACGTCGTGCTGGTCGTCCGGGGCGGCGGCGATGACGTCCGCCCGGTGGTGGAACGCCGGCCCCGTGGGGGACGTCGGCAGCCACGCGCGGCCGGGGTCGAGCCGGGCGACCTCGTCGCGCAGCGCCGCGAGCACCGGCGACCGGTCCTCGTCCAGGGGCACGCCGTCGAGGTCGAGCTCGTTGCCGCCGCCCCAGACCAGGAGGCTCGGGTGGTGCGTGCGCGGCGGCACCACGACCCCGGCCTCGCGGCGCATGAGGTCGACGAACGCGGCGTCGTCCGCCGGCGCGCTCTGCATCCCCGACGACGACTGGGACAGCTCCTGCCAGACGAGCAGCCCGGCGCGGTCGCAGGCGTCGTAGAACGTGTCGGTCTCGACCAGCCCGCCGCCCCACACCCGCAGCAGCGCCGCGCCCGACGCGGCGGCGAGGCCGACCAGGTGCTCGACGCGGTCGCGGGTGGTCGTGCCGTACTGCGCGTCGGCGGGCGCCCAGTTCCAGCCGACGAGCGGGAGCCGCACGCCGTTGACCTCCGCGGTGTACCCGCGGGCGCCGGCGGGGGCGCCGGCGTTCGGGACGAGCCGGGCGGTGCGGAAGCCGGTCGTGCCGCGCCAGAGCTCGCGGCCACCGCGGGTGGCGGCGACGCGGACGGTGTACGTGGTGGGGGTGCCGAGGCGGCGGGGCCACCAGAGGTCGGGCGCGGGGACGCGGAGGATGACGTCGAGCGGGCGCGCGGTGCGCCCCGCGGGGAGGTCGACGCGCCGAGCGGCCACGACGGCGCCGGAGGCGTCGGCCACCTCCACGTCGACCGCGCCGTCCCCGCCGTCCCCCACCTCGACGACCCCGCGCACCCGCACGGTCCCGTCGACCGCGGCCCCGAGATCGGTGCTTCCGGCCGAGATCGGTGCTTCTGAGCACCGATCTCGAGCCGAACCACCGACCTCGGCGCCCAGCAGGTCCGCGCGGACGGTGACCGCCGTCAGGTGGACGCGGTCGATCACGACGCGCGCCGGGCGCCAGAGGCCCTGGTGCGGCAGCCGCGGGCAGAAGTCCCAGCCCTCGGTCATCCGGGGCCGGTGCACCCGGACGCGCTCGGTGCGACCGACCTGCGGCTCGTTCGGGGGCACCGGGTCGACCACGACGGCCAGCCGGTGCTCGCCCGGCGTCGCCGCGGCCTCCGCGACCTCCGCCCGGAACCGGTGGTACAGCCCCTCGACGCGACCGAGCGGCTCCCCGTCCCAGAGCACCGTGCCCGACGGGTCGACGCCGTCGAGCTCCAGCACCGCCCGCTCCCCCGGCCCGCGCTGCGGCAGGTCGACGGTGCGGCGGTAGACCCAGTGCCGGGCGCCGGTCCACTCGGCCGCGCGGCTGTTCCGGTCCCGGTACGGGTCGGGCAGCTCGCCCGCGCGCGCCAGGTCGGTGACCACCGAGCCGGGGACGGTCGCGGGCCACCAGCCGGGGGTCGTGGCGGCGGCCCGGGCGGCGTCGGCGGCGTTGTTCCGGGCCGCGACCGGCGCGTCCACGTACCACTGCCAGGTGTCGCCGAGCGCCTCGCGGACCAGCCAGCCGGGGCCGGAGAGGTCGAGGACGCGCCCGTCCCGGGAGCGCGGGGGGGCCGGGGCGTCGTCGCTGGTCGGCGGATGTGGCATCGATGCCATATTCCTACCGAACCACACCGGGACGAGGCGGCGCAACGAGCGCGGGGCGCCGGATCCCGCTGCCGGAACGGTCCCGCGGGCGCGCGGTGCGCTGCCGCACCCGGCAGCACGACGGCGGAGGGGGCGCGATGGCGGAGGCACGGCTGGACGGCGACCAGGAGCCCGCGCGCCCGGCGCCCGCGCCCGACGACCCCGGGGCCCGCGCCGCGCGCGACCGGCGCCGCTCCGACCGCGCCCGCGTGGTCGAGGTCGTCGCCCTGCTCGGCGGGGCGGCGCTGATCCCGGTGCTGTGCTGGCACCGGCCCGGACCGGACCACGTCCCCTGCTGCAGCGGCGACTGCCCGGGCGGCTAGCCGTCCGCGAGCGCGCCCAGCCGCTGGCGGCCCACGACCGCGAGCAGCCGCAGCTTCTCCGCGCTCTCGCTGCCCGGCACGGCGGTGTAGACCAGCATCAGGTGCGACTGCTCCGGGTCCACGAGCGTCTGGCAGCTCAGCTCCAGCGCGCCGACCTCCGGGTGCACGAACCGCTTGGTCTCCCGCGGACGCAGCCCGACCTCGTGCCGCTCCCACAGCTCGCGGAACTCGGCGCTCCGGTCGAGCAGCAGCTCCGCGTACCGGGCCGCGCGCGAGCCGGGGCCGCGCCGGGTCAGCACCTCGCGGAGCCCGGAGGCGTACAGCCGGGACAGGAAGGCGTGGTCCTCCGGCTCGTACAGGTCCCGGGCACCCGGGTCGGCGAACCACCGGTACCCCAGGCTGCGCGACGGCCCCGTGAACCGGGTGGTGTCGCCGGTGAGCGCGACGCCCGCCGGGGTCTGCCGCAGGGTCTCGCCCGTCTCGGTGACGACCTCGGCCGGGGTGTCCTGCAGGCGGTCGAGGATCCGCAGCAGCGCCGGGCCGACGTGCTCGCCGCTCGCGCCGCGGGCCGGCGGGTGGTGGCCGGCGAGCCGGAACAGGTGGTCCCGCTCGCCGAGGGACAGGTGCAGGCCCTGCGCGATCGAGGCGATCATCTGCTCGGACGGCTGCGGGCCGCGCTCCCGCTCGAGCCGCGCGTAGTAGTCGGTCGACATGTGGCAGAGCACCGCGACCTCCTCCCGGCGCAGGCCGTCCGTGCGGCGCCGCGGCCCGCGCGGCAGGCCCACGTCCTCGGGCTGCAGCGACTCCCGCCGGCGGCGGAGGAACTCCGCGAGCCCCGCCCGGTCGATCTCCATGCGCCGCCCTCCCGCGATCCGGCCGGCGCGTCCGCCCGGCCCCGCCGTCGTTCCTACCCTGCCCGGCGCCCCGGAGCCACGGCCCGGCGATCCGTGGATGAGCGCGCCCTGGATCCGCCCCGCGCCCGCGGCGACGGTGGTCCCACGCCCACCGCCGCACCCCGAGGAGCCACCGTGTCCCGCTTCGACCTCACCGTCCCCGACCAGTCCGGTCGCCGCGCCGTCGTCACCGGCGGCAGCGACGGCATCGGGCTCGGCATCGCCACCCGTCTGGCCGCCGCCGGCGCCGAGGTCGTGCTGCCGGTCCGCAACCCCCGCAAGGGCGAGGCCGCCCTCGCCGCGATCCGCGCAGCGGCCCCGGGCGCCGACGTGTCCCTGCGCACCCTCGACCTGTCCTCCCTCGACTCGGTCGCCGCCCTGGGCCGCACGCTGCTCGACGAGGACCGGCCGGTGCACCTGCTGGTCGGCAACGCGGGCGTGATGACCCCGCCCGACCGGCAGACCACCGCCGACGGCTTCGAGCTGCAGCTCGGCACCAACCACCTCGGCCACGCCGCGCTGGTGCTGCACCTGCTGCCGCTGCTCCGCGCCGGGCGCGCCCGGGTGGTGTCGCAGCTCAGCATCGCCGCCGCGCGCGGCCGCGTGCACTGGGACGACCTGAGCTGGGAGCGGTCGTACGACGGCATGGGGGCGTACCGGTCGTCGAAGATCGCGTACGGGCTGTTCGGCCTCGAGCTCGCACGCCGGAGCGAGGCCGCCGGCTGGGGGATCACCAGCGTGCTGTCGCACCCGGGCGTCGCGCCGACGAGCCTGCTCGCCGCGCGGCCCGAGGTCGGCCGGGCGGGCGACACCCGCGAGGTGCGGCTGATCCGCCGGCTGTCGGCGTGGGGCATCACCGGGACGCCGACGTCGGCCGGGCTGCCGGCGCTCTACGCCGCGACGTCGCCCGACGCCCGGAGCGGGCGGCTCTACGGCCCCGGCGGGCTCGGCCACCTCGCGGGCGCCCCCGCCGAGCAGCGGCTGTACCGGTCGCTGCGGAGCGCGGACGAGGCCCGGCGGGTCTGGGAGGAGACGGAGCGGCTGGTCGGGGTGCGGGCGGCGTGACCGGGTGCGGGACGCCCGCCCGGCGCCCCGCCGTCAGCCCGGCCCGGGCCGCGCTCCCGCCCCCGCCGCGCCGTCCGCGAGCGCCGCCAGGTCCGCGACCGACGCGTACCGAGCGGCGCCCTCCGGCCCGCCGGCCACCTCGATCGCGAACGCCGGCGCCCCGGGCGTCAGGTCCACGGTCAGCACCGCCGTGGCGCCCGCGCCGTCGTCCCAGCGGAGCACCAGCCGCCCCGGCGCGACCTCCCGGGACGCGAACGCGCCCCCGAACGCCGGGTGCCGGGTGCGCAGCGCGACGAGCCCGAGCTGCGCCCGGGTCACCTCGCCCGCGAGCGCCGCGGCGAGCTCGGCCGGGTCGTAGACGTGCCGGTTGACCTCGCGGCCCTGCCCGGTGCGGGCGAACCGCTCCATGTCGTCCGTCCCGGCGAGCAGCCCGACGTAGTAGATCTGCGGCCGGCCGGGCACGAACAGCTGCACGGCGCGGGCGAGCAGGTACGCCACCGGGTCCTCGCCGAGCATCGAGAAGAACGTCGCGTTGATCTGGTGCGGCATCGCGGCCCACGCGGGCGTGGTGGACGCGAGCGCCGACCGGCCCGCGGTCCGGCGCTCCGCCTCGGCGAAGACGCCGGCCATCTCCGCGGTCGACAGCAGGCCGGGCCGGTCGCCGGCCGGTCCCGCGTCGATCACGCCGATGCCGTCGTGGGTGTCGAGCACGGTGATGGCGTTGCGTGGCCGGATGTCCAGCCAGTGCGCGAGCCGGGCCGTCTCCCCGGTCGCCAGGCCGTGCAGCAGCAGCGGCGGCAGCGCGAAGTCGTAGACCAGGTCCACGAGCGGCGCGATCGCCGCCTGCTGGGTGTGGTGCGCGTGCACCTCGACCAGCACCTGCAGCCCCTCGGCGTGCGCGAGGGCGGTGATGTCCTCGACGAAGGCCAGCGTCTCCGGCGTCATGAACGAGTCGGTGCCCGGCGTCTTCACCGCGTAGCCGACCGCGTCCAGCCGGACCGTCGACACCCCGCCGTCGGCGAGCGTCCGCAGGGTGCGGCGCAGGTAGGCGCGGGCGGCGGGGTGCTGCACGTCGAGGTCGACCTGCGTCGGCATGAACGTCGTCCAGACCAGCCGCCGGGTGCCGTCGGCCCGCTGGTAGGGCGTGAACGGCAGGCCGAGCCGCGGCCGGTAGAACGCCGTGATCTCGCGCTCACCGGCGCCGTCCGGGAACACCGTGTCGTAGGTGAGGAACATGCCGTCGGCCGGCGACTCCTCGCCCCGTGCGAGCCAGTCGCGGAACTCGGCCGAGTCCGCCGACACGTGGTTGACGATGAGGTCCGCGGTCACGTGCACGCCGTCGGCGGCGAGCGCCCGCACGTCGTCCCAGGTGCCGAGGCGCGGGTCGATGGCGTTGTGGTCGACCGGGTCGAAGCCGGCGTCGTCGCCGTCGAACGGCACGAAGAACGGCAGCAGGTGCACGCCGCGGAACACCGCGAGCGGGCCGTCGCGGAGCAGCGCGCGCACGCCCGCGAGGTCGCCGCCGAGCCGCTCGGTGTAGGCGAGCAGGTGCACGCCGTGGTCGGCGGCGGTCACCGGGCGCCTCCCGCCAGCGCGGCGACCAGCGCCGCCAGGCCGCCCGCGGGCGAGGTGAGCACGGGGACCGCCGCCTCCGCCCGCGCGGCCGCGCCCGCCATCGACGCCTGCGCCAGCACCACCGCGTCGGCCCCGGCCGCGGCCTCCGCGACCGCCCGGGCCACGAGGGCGTCGGCCCCGTCTCTT
>NZ_JBYTEP010000057.1:4887-24211 GCF_058792015.1 Cellulomonas sp. EB106-03-03-XG116 | reverse complement strand
GCGCCGGCCCGGCCGGGCCGGGCCGGCGCACCGGGTGGTCAGGAGTCGCCGCCGGCCTCGGTGGCCTCGACGAACGTGGTGTCGAGCAGCGCGTCCACGTCGACCTCGCCGTCGATCTGCTTCAGGTCGGCCATCTGCTCGACGAGCGCGCCGACCTGCGCGGCGTACTCGTCGTCGATCTCCCAGCGCGGCCAGATGTTCTGCACCGCGGTGTCGACGACGGCCTGGTCGATGCCGAACTCGGCGACCACGCCGTCCGCCCACGCCTGCGGGTCGGCGGCCATCTGCTCGGTGGCCCGCACGTGCGTGTCGACGACCTCCTGCACGAGCTCCGGGTCGCTCTCGATGAGCTCGCCGGTCGTGTACAGGCCGATGTTCACGCGGCCGACCGGGGTGTCGTACGGCGAGGCCACCTCGACGGCGCCGGCCTGCAGGGCGGTCGACGGGCCGAGCTCGGCCGAGGCGAACGCGTCGATCCGGCCGGCGGCCAGCGCGCCCGCCATGTCGGAGAACGGCAGGTTGACCAGCTCGAGGTCGGAGTCGGCGTCCATCCCGGCGGCCTCGAGGGTGAGGCGGAGCAGGATCTCCTGCGACGAGCCCTGCGGGTACCCGACGGTCAGGCCGGCCAGCGACTCGACGCCGTCCAGACCCTCGCGGCCGATGATGCCGGAGCCGCCGTCGGCCGCCGCGGCGACCACCACGACGTCCTGGCCCGCCGCGGCGCCCGACACGGCGGACGGGACGCCCGCGACGCCGAAGTCGATGTTGCCGCTCACCACGGCGTTCTTGATGTCGGGCGAGGTGTCGAACTGCACGACCTCGAACTCGACGCCCTCCGGCGCCAGGTCCTCGTAGAGGAACGGGGCGTAGAGGTGCGGCTGGCCCTTGAGGGTGCCGACGGTGACCACGATCGGGCCGTCGCCGTCGGCCGGGGCGGCGCCCGCGGAGTCGGGGGAGCAGGCGGCGAGGCCGGCGACGAGCAGGACGGCGGAGGCGGTCACGAGGGGGCGGCTGAGGCGCACGGGGGTCTCTTCTCTCTCGGCGTGCAGGGGGTCGGGAGGGTGTGGTCGGGAGGTTCGTGGGGGTGGCGCGGCCTACGGCTTCCGGCCGGACCCACGCGGGTCGGCGCCGGCCGCGCCGGGAACCGTGGGCGGGGCGGCGGCGCTCGCGGCGCGGGCGGCGCGCCACCCGCCGAGGTGCGTCACGTCCGCGGCGTCCGGCGCGGCGCCGGGCTGGCCGACGAAGCCGACGACCTCGCGGCCGTCGTCGGTCCGGACCCGGCCGAGGCCGAGCGGCGCCGGGATCGACAGCAGGAGCCGGCCGAGGGCGTCGGGGGTGAGCAGGTACTCCTCGCCCTCCAGGGACCCGCCGGTCCCGGGGGCGACGGCGTGCACCAGCGGCTTCGCCGGGGTCGTCGCCAGCGCGAGCATCCGGTAGTCGGGCGCCGTGCGGACCGGGCCGACCCAGCGGGCGCCGAGCGCCAGCAGCTCCGGGTGCAGCGGCTCGCCGCGGAGGTGCGCGCCGAACACGACGACCGGGACGCCCGCCGTCGGCAGGGGAGCGGGCGCGGGCGCGTCGGCGGCGGGCAGCGTGCGCCACCCGGCGTCGTCGGCCCGGCCGTCCTTCTCCAGCAGCGCGGCGAGGTCGAGCGCGACCTGGTCGTCGAACGCCCGGGTCAGGACGGTGACGCCCGCCTCGCCGGCGCCGGTCGGGCCGAGCGGCATCGCGACGCCGGCCATGTCGAACAGGTTGACGAAGTTGGTGAACAGCCCGAGCCGCGCGTTGGTGGTGAGCGGCGCGGCGGCCACCTCCGCGAGGGTCGGGTGCTCCGGCGCGGTCGGGACGAGCAGGGCGTCGCAGCCGTCGAGCGCGGCGAGCGCCGTGGCCCGCAGGGCGGCGACCTCGTCCCGGGCCGCCTGGTACTCGGCCGCGGAGACCCGGCCGGCGTCGGCGGCGATGCGGGCGACCGACGGGTCCGCACCCTCGGGGTGCTCGGCCAGGTACGCGCCGAACGCTGCGTACCGCTCGGCGACCAGCCCGCCGCCGTACAGCAGCCGGGCGGCGGCGAGGAACGGCGTCAGGTCGACGACCCGCGTGGTCGCGCCCGCCTCGACCAGCCGGGCGACCGCGGCGTCGAACAGCGCCCGCACGCCCGGGGCGACCTCGGCGAGGTCGGCGTCCCGTGGCACCGCGACGACGGGCGCCGCGGGGGCCGCCAGCCGGACGTCCGCCGGCCAGGTGCGCGACGAGGGGTCGAGGGCACTCGGCGCGGCCATCACGGCCATCGCCCGCCGGGCCAGGTCGAGGTCGCGCGCCAGCACGGTCACGCAGTCGTAGGACGCGCACGCCGGCACGACGCCGTCCTTCGGCACCAGCCCGAGCGTCGGCTTGATGCCGACGACCCGGTTGAACGCGGCGGGCACCCGGCCGGAGCCGGCGGTGTCGGTGCCGAGGGCCAGGTCGGCGACCCCGAGCGCGACGGCGACCGCGGACCCGGAGGACGAGCCGCCCGACACCCGGTCCGGCGCCACGGCGCTCGCCACCGCGCCGTACGGGCTGCGGCTGCCGGTGAGCCCGGTCGCGAACTGGTCGAGGTTGGTCTTGCCGAGCACGACGGCCCCGGCGGCGCGCAGCAGGTCCACGACCGTGGCGGACCGCGCGGCGACGACCTGGTGCGCGGGGTGCGCGGCGGTGGTCGGCAGGCCGGCGACGTCGATGTTGTCCTTGACGGCGAGCACCAGCCCGGCCAGCGGCAGCGACTCACCGGCGGCGACGCGGGCATCGACGGCGCGGGCCTCGTCCTCGACGTCTGCGCGGTCGCGGACCAGCGTCCACACGTCGGGGCGGGCGGCCGCCTCCAGGGCGGCGAAGGCGCGGTCGACCCGGTCCAGCGCGGTGCGCGCCGGCCCGGTCGCGGGGGTGGTGGTCGTGGCGGTCATCGCTGCTCCTCGCGGGCCATCAGGCGGGTCATCTCCAGCGCGGCGGCGGCGCGCTCCATCACGACCTCCCGCGAGGCGCCGACGTGGGCGCGCAGCGCCTCCAGCGCCTGCGGCAGCCGGTCGCGCACCACGAGCTCGGCGATGCCGATGTGCTCGGTGATGGTCGCCGCCATCCGGTCCTCGGTGAGGTAGTCGTACATGCGCACCGACCGGATCCGGCGGTTCGTCTGCGCCAGCGCCTGGGTCAGCGCCGGGTTGCCGGAGGAGTCGAGCAGCGTGAAGTGGAACCGCTCGTCCTGGCTGACGAACCCGGCGTCCGGCGCGGGGCGGTCGTCACGGAAGCCGTACCAGTGGTCCAGCTCGCCCTCGAGGCGGGCGCGGTCGTGGTGCACCGTCGGGTCCTCGAGCGCCCGGGTCAGGCCGCGCAGCTCGAGCGTAATCCGCAGCTCGTACAGGTCGGTCAGCTCGCGGAAGCTCGGCACGTACAGGTGCAGGCCGCTCTCGCGCTTCACGACGATCCCGTCGGCCAGCAGGCGGGCCAGCGCCTCGCGCACCGGGGTCCGGGACACGCCGTGCCGCTCGGCCAGCCGCTCCTCGGTCAGCCGCTCGTACGGGGAGACCCGGCCGCTCATCAGCTCGTCGCGGATGGTCAGGTAGACGCGCTCGCGGCGCGAGGTGCCGGACCCCTCGGGGCCGGCCGCGGCTGCCTGTCCCGCGCCGGGGACCACGTCTGTACTCATGTCTGTATACAGAACCGGGTACATGTTTCCGCACGTGGCGGCGGATGTTGCGGGCAGGTGACGATCTGCGCGGGGGCCGACAGCTGCTCACCGCGCCCGCGCGCGCGAGGGCGCGGTGGTCGGCACCGGGCCCGTGGGGGCGCGCAGGGAGTCGTCCCGCGCGCACGTGAGCGCGAACCTGCCCGGACGAGCACCGAGGTGGATCCGGGCTCTGCCCCGCGCGTCAGCGGTGGTGCGGCGGCGTCACGTAGAGCACGTGCTCGGAGTGGTGCAGCACGTTCGTCACGAGCGCCGCGACGTGCTCGTCGGGCTGGCTGTAGTACATCGTCGTGCCGTCGCGGCGGGCGGTGACGAGCCGGCCGGCCCGGAGCCGGGCGAGGTGCTGGGACACCGCCGGCCCGGGGCGCCCGAGCTCCGCGGCGATCGCCGACACCGACATCTCGGTGCCGGCGAGCATGGCCAGGATGGCGAGCCGGGTCCGGTCGGCGAGCAGCCGGAGCACCTCGACGGCGTGGTCGAGGTCGGCGTCCGGGGGCGCGCTGCGCTGCTGCTGCGGGGTGACCACGGTCGTCATGATCGCACCGGTTCCCCGGCCGGGGTCGGCTCGGGGTCGGCCGCGGCGTCGGTGGCGCGGGGCCACAGCGCGGACGCCGCGATCCCGGCGCCCGCTGCCACGACCGCCAGCAGGACCGCGGTCCCGCCCGGCCCGAGCGCGCCGGTGCCGCCGAGCCAGCCGGCCAGCGGGTAGGTGACGAGCCAGCAGGCGTGCGCCAGGGAGAACTGTGCCGCGAACGCCGCGGGGAGGTCCCGCGCGGGCACGCTGCGCCGGACGATGCGGCCGACCGGGGTCTCCACCGCGGACCAGCCGAGCCCGACGACCAGCCACAGCGCGCCGACCGCCGTGAGCCCGGCGGTCCGGGGCGCCGCGAGGGCGAGCGGGACCAGCGCCGTCGCCCCGGCCAGCAGCGCCGCCGCGCCGAGCATCACCCGTCGCTCGGGCGCGCGCCGCAGCACCTGCGGCAGCAGCAGCGCCGCGAGCATCGACCCCGCGCCGTTCACCGCGAGCAGCACCGCGACCGCGCCCTCGCCCGCGCCGAAGGTCGACCTTGCGACGACCACCGTCTGCACGAGCACGAACGCGCCGGACGCGGCCACGGCCAGGTTGAGCGCGAGCACCGGGCGCAGCGCGGGCGTCCGGACCAGCAGCAGCGTGCCGTGGCGCGCGCGCCGGCCGAACGGCGCCTCGGGGCCGTCCTCGTCGGCGGGCCGGGCGCGCGCCGGGACGACGGTCGCCAGCACCAGGACGGCCGACCCGGCGAACCCCGCGGCCGTGCCGAGGAACAGCGTCGACGCGGGCACGACGAGCAGCAGCGCCGCGGCGAGCGCGGGCGAGAGGACGGCCTCGAGGTCGGAGGCGAGCCGGGACAGCGACAGCGCGGCGGTGTAGTCCTCCTCGTCAGGGAGCGCGTCCGGCACCACGGACTGGAAGGTGGGCGTGAACGTCGCCGACGCCGCCTGGAGCACGAACACCAGCAGGTAGACCTGCCAGGCCTGGTCGACGAACGGGAGCCCGAGCGCGACGACGAGCCGCAGCGAGTCGGCGCCGACCAGGACGTGCCGCCGGGGGAGTCGTGCCACGGCCGCGGCCGCCAGCGGGGCGACGAGCACGTAGGCGACCATCTTCACCGCCAGCGCGGTGCCGAGGACGGCGCCGGCGTCGGCGCCCGCCAGGTCGTAGGCGACGAGACCGAGGGCGACGGTCGCGAGGCCGGTGCCGGCCAGGGCGACGACCTGGGCGAGGAACAGCCGGCGGTACACGGGGTGGGAGAGTGCGCGCAGCACTGGACCAGTGTCTGCGTGTCTGCGCGCACACGCAACTATGACGGCCCGTCGCGACACGCCGACGGGCGCACGACACGCCGTGCCTCGACGGGCCCCGACGGGATCCGCGGGCGACGTGCGTCACCCCGCCGTGCGGGTGAATCACGGTCGTCCACATGTGCGCCGCCCTGTGCGTGACCTGGGGATACCTGTGGACGACCAGGCCTTCCAGCAGGCCTCGCCACGCGGGGGAGTGTCAGTGGTCGCCCGTAGCCTGTGGATGAAGTCGGACACCGGGGCGGCGGTGCACAGCCTGTGGAAACGACATGTGTGTAACACCAGCCCTAGTGGTCTCTTGCCGGACGCACCACTAGGTGTAGTGTCGTGACTCGCCGCTGGACGAAGGGCCCGGGGACGTCGAGAGACGCCCGACCGGCCCGGCCGCAGCGGCCCGAGAGCGGCACCACAGCACCACCAGCAGCATGCGGGGCGGGCGCGGGGGCGCACGTACCAGCCAGGCCTTTTCACACCGGGGAGACAGCGATGACCATCACCGTCTACAGCAAGCCGTCCTGCGTCCAGTGCAACGCGACCTACCGCGCCATGGACAAGGCCGGCCTGCAGTACGAGGTCGTGGACATCACGGAGGACGCCGACGCGCGTGACTACGTCATGTCCCTCGGCCACCTGCAGGCCCCGGTCGTCGTGGCCGACGGCAACCACTGGTCGGGCTACCGCCCGGACCAGATCAAGGCGCTCGCCGACCGCGCCGCGGTCTCCGTCGCCTGACGCGGCCGTGCGCCGCCCGGTGACCCGGGCGGCACGGCCGCACGGGTCCACGATCCACCCGGGGCGAGGAGGGGTGGGGCGTTGAGCTCCCTGGTCTACTTCTCCTCCGTCTCGGAGAACACCCGCCGGTTCGTCGACAAGCTGGACATCGACGCCACGCGGATCCCGCTCCGTCCGTCGGAGCCGTTCCTGCACGTGCGGGACCCCTATGTCCTGGTGGTCCCCACGTACGGCGGCGGCAACGAGGGCGGCGCGGTCCCGCGGCAGGTCGTCAAGTTCCTGAACGACGCGACCAACCGCTCCCTGATCCGCGGCGTGATCGCGGCGGGGAACACCAACTTCGGCGCGCACTACTGCATGGCCGGAGACATCATCGCGGCGAAGTGCCAGGTCCCGTACCTGTACGCCTTCGAGCTCATGGGAACGACCGAGGACGTGCGACGCGTCCGAGAGGGATGGGGACGATTTTGGCAGCGACACTCACCGACGCCGGCATGACCGACGCGACCGAGGTCATCACCATCACGCCCGAGATGGACTACCACTCGCTCAACGCGATGCTGAACCTCTACGGCGCGAACGGGGAGATCCAGTTCGACAAGGACCGGGAGGCGGCGCGGCAGTACTTCCTGCAGCACGTCAACCAGAACACGGTCTTCTTCCACGACATCGAGGAGAAGCTCGACTACCTGGTCGAGAACAAGTACTACGAGGCCGAGGTCCTCGCGCAGTACACCCCGGAGTTCATCAAGGCGCTGTTCAAGCACGCGTACTCGAAGAAGTTCCGGTTCCAGACCTTCCTCGGCGCGTTCAAGTACTACACCTCGTACACGCTCAAGACGTTCGACGGCAAGCGGTACCTGGAGCGCTTCGAGGACCGCGTCACCATGGTGGCGCTCGCGCTGGCCGAGGGTGACGAGACCTTCGCGACGCAGCTCGTCGACGAGATCGTGTCCGGCCGCTTCCAGCCGGCGACCCCGACGTTCCTCAACCTCGGCAAGGCGCAGCGCGGCGAGCCCGTGTCCTGCTTCCTGCTGCGCATCGAGGACAACATGGAGTCGATCGCGCGCGGCATCAACTCCGCCCTGCAGCTGTCCAAGCGCGGCGGCGGCGTGGCCCTGCTGCTCTCGAACATCCGCGAGCACGGCGCGCCGATCAAGCACATCGAGAACCAGTCGTCCGGCGTCATCCCCGTGATGAAGCTGCTCGAGGACTCCTTCTCCTACGCGAACCAGCTGGGTGCCCGCCAGGGCGCTGGTGCCGTGTACCTGCACGCGCACCACCCGGACATCATGCGGTTCCTCGACACCAAGCGGGAGAACGCGGACGAGAAGATCCGCATCAAGACCCTGTCGCTGGGCGTCGTCATCCCGGACATCACGTTCGAGCTGGCCAAGAACAACGAGGACATGTACCTGTTCTCGCCGTACGACGTCGAGCGCGTCTACGGCAAGCCGTTCGCCGACGTGAACGTCTCCGAGAACTACCGCGCGATGGTCGACGACGGACGCATCCGCAAGCAGAAGATCAAGGCTCGCGACTTCTTCCAGACGCTGGCCGAGCTGCAGTTCGAGTCGGGCTACCCGTACATCCTGTTCGAGGACACGGCCAACAAGGCCAACCCCATCAAGGGCAAGATCACGCACTCGAACCTGTGCTCGGAGATCCTCCAGGTCTCGACGCCCTCGACCTTCAACGAGGACCTGTCGTACGACCACGTCGGCCGCGACATCTCCTGCAACCTCGGCTCGATGAACATCGCGCTCGCGATGGACTCGCCGGACTTCGGCCGCTCGGTCGAGACCGCGATCCGCGCGCTCACCGCGGTGTCCGACCAGACCGACATCGAGTCGGTGCCGTCCGTGAAGCGGGCGAACCGCGGCGGCCACGCCATCGGCCTCGGGCAGATGAACCTGCACGGGTACCTGGCGCGCGAGCGGATCTTCTACGGGTCCGAGGAGGGCCTGGACTTCACGAACATCTACTTCTACACGGTGGCGTACCACGCCATCCGCGCCTCGAACCTGCTCGCCAAGGAGCGGGGCCAGGCGTTCGCCGGCTTCGAGGACTCGAAGTACGCGACCGGCGAGTACTTCCAGAAGTACATCGAGGGCACCTGGGTGCCGAAGACGGCCCGCGTCGCCGAGCTGTTCGCCACCTCCGGCGTGCACATCCCGACGCAGGACGACTGGCGCGAGCTGGCGGAGTCGGTGCGCGAGCACGGCATCTACAACCAGAACCTCCAGGCGGTCCCGCCGACGGGCTCGATCTCGTACATCAACAACTCGACGTCGTCGATCCACCCGATCGCGTCGAAGATCGAGATCCGCAAGGAGGGCAAGCTCGGGCGCGTGTACTACCCGGCGCCGTTCATGACGAACGACAACCTGGAGTACTACGACGACGCGTACGAGATCGGCTACGAGAAGATCATCGACACGTACGCCGAGGCCACGCAGCACGTGGACCAGGGCCTGTCGCTGACCCTGTTCTTCAAGGACACCGCCACCACCCGCGACATCAACAAGGCGCAGATCTACGCCTGGCGCAAGGGCATCAAGACGATCTACTACATCCGCCTGCGGCAGATGGCGCTCGAGGGCACCGAGGTCGAGGGCTGCGTCTCCTGCATGCTCTGACGCGACGTGCGCCGGCCGGGTCCTGACCCGGCCGGCGCGCTCGCGCGAGGGTGCACCATAGGGGGCAGACCGAGGCGGGCACCGACCCGCACGAGCCGCGGAGGGCGCGGCACCGGACACGACATGGAGCAGTGATGGCCGAGAAGCTGAAGTTGGTCGACCGGGTCCAGGCGATCAACTGGAACCGCGTCGAGGACGAGAAGGACGTCGAGGTCTGGGACCGGCTCGTCGGCAACTTCTGGCTCCCCGAGAAGGTGCCGGTGTCGAACGACATCCAGTCCTGGGCGACGCTGTCCGACGTCGAGAAGCAGATGACGACCCGCGTGTTCACGGGCCTGACCCTGCTCGACACGATCCAGGGCACCGTCGGCGCCGTCTCGCTCATCCCGGACGCGCTGACCCCCCACGAGGAGGCGGTGTACACCAACATCGCGTTCATGGAGTCGGTGCACGCCAAGTCGTACTCGTCGATCTTCTCGACGCTGATCTCGACGCGCGAGATCGACGAGGCCTTCCGCTGGTCGGAGGAGAACCCGAACCTGCAGCGCAAGGCCGAGATCGTCCTCGACTACTACCGGGGCGACGAGCCGCTCAAGCGCAAGGTCGCCTCGACCATGCTCGAGTCGTTCCTGTTCTACTCCGGCTTCTACGCGCCGATGTACTGGTCCTCGCGGGCCAAGCTCACCAACACGGCCGACCTGATCCGCCTCATCATCCGTGACGAGGCCGTGCATGGGTACTACATCGGCTACAAGTTCCAGAAGGGCCTCGAGAAGCTCACCGAGCCCGAGCGCCAGGAGCTGAAGGACTACACCTTCGAGCTGCTCTTCGAGCTGTACGACAACGAGGTGGAGTACACCCAGGACCTGTACGACCCCCTGGGCCTCACCGAGGACGTCAAGGCGTTCCTGCGGTACAACGCCAACAAGGCCCTGATGAACCTGGGCTACGAGGCGCTCTTCCCGAAGGACGAGACGAACGTCAACCCGGCGATCCTCTCGGCCCTGTCCCCGAACGCCGACGAGAACCACGACTTCTTCTCCGGCTCGGGCTCCTCGTACGTCATCGGCAAGGCCGTGAACACCGAGGACGAGGACTGGGACTTCTGATCCCGGCCTGACTCCGCAGCACCGACCGCCCCGTCGAGCCCCGCGCTCGGCGGGGCGTCGTCGTCGCGGCGGCTCGACGGGGCGGTCAGCCGTCCGCGCGCGCCGCGTCGACGAGCACCGTCACCTGGTCGTCGTCGACCACGACGAACCCGCCGGTGATGTGCAGCTCGACCTCGGCGCCGTCCACCGGCACGACCCGCACCGCGCCCGCGCCGAGCAGCGCCGCCACCGGCTCGTGGCGCGCGAGGATGCCGAGCGAGCCTGCCACGGACGGCACCGTGACGCGCACCGCCGGTCCCGACAGCAGCACCCGGTCGGGCGCGACCACGGTGACGGACATCGCGCGGGGGGCGGTCGGGTCCGACGCAGCGTCGGGCTGGGGGGCGGTCACGCGAGTGGTCCTGACGTCCGGGGGCGGGTCCGTCGAGTCTCCCGGCCCCGGAGGCGCGATCGGGGTCCCGAAGGTCGTGACCCCCGGGCGGTCGGCTGTGCTACCGCCCGCCCGCGACGTCGTCCGTCGTCGCGGCGCCCGCCCCGCGCCGCGTCCGCAGCCACTGCACCAGGCTCGTCACCACCGTGAGCCCGACCGCCACGACCACCAGCCCGGTGACGTACCGCTCGAGCCCGGGGACCCGGGTGCCGAGCGCCCAGCCGGCCAGCGGGATCGCGCTCGCCCACACGGCGCCGCCCACGACCTGCCACACGGTGAAGGTGCGCGCCGGGACCTGCGTCATCCCGGCGAGCGGGTTGATCACCGTCCGGACGACCGGGATGAACCGCGCGAGCACGATCGTGCGCGCCGTCCCGTACCGCTCGACCATCGCCCCGGCGCGGTCGAGCGCCGCGTGCAGCCGCCCGTCGGGGGAGGTCCGGGTGACCCACCGCCCACCCGCGCGGCCGAGCAGGTAGCCGCCCTGGGCGCCGAGCAGCGCGCCGGCGGTCGCGGCGAGGAGGACGCCCACGAGCGGGAGGCGCGGCTCGGGGCCGGCGGCGAAGACGCCCGCGGCGAGGAGCAGCGTGTCGCCCGGCAGCAGGAACCCGACGAGCAGCCCGGTCTCGAGCAGCAGGATCACGAAGATCCCGCCGACCCCGAACGCCGTGAGGAGGCTGCCGGGGTCGAGGAGGTTCACCTGTCCAGTATCCGCCCGTCCGCGAGTCATGGGATGACGCCGGCGGGTGACCGCGGGGTGACGCGCGACTCCCTCCCCGCGTCGGACGCCCGCAGTCGCCCCGTGGACGAGGAGCGCGTCGCACCGCGTACCGTCGCCCCGTGCCCTCCCTGCTGCTGCTCTCGCTCGGCCACGGCGCCGTGCCCGCCTTCCTCGCCGACCACGCGCCCGCCGACCGCCCGCTCGCCATCGGCTACGTCCCCGACGCGGCCCGCGCCGACGCGGCCGCGCCGTGGGCCGTCGCCGAGCGGGACCGGGTCGCCGCCCTCGGGCACGCGGTGGTCGACGTCCGCCTCACCGGTGCGACCGCCCAGGAGGTGGCCGACGCCCTGGACGGCGTCGACGCGCTCTACGTCGCCGGCGGCAACACGTTCGCGCTGCTCGACGCCCTGCGGTCGTCCGGGGCGGACGCGGTGGTCGCCGAGCGCGTCCGCGACGGGCTGCCGTACATCGGGTCGAGCGCGGGGTCGATCGTCGCCGGGCCGAGCGCCGAGCCGGCGACGCTCATGGACGACCCGGCCGAGGCCCCGGGGCTGACCGACCGGCGCGGTCTCGGGCTGACCGACGCGGTCGTCGTGCCGCACGCCGACGGGAAGCTGCCGCCGTACCCGCTGGAGCTGATCGGCCGGACGCTCGACCGGTACGGCTCGGACCACGAGCTGGTCCCGCTGTGCGACGACGAGGCGCTGCTGGTCACCGGGCCCGGGTGGAAGGTCGTCGCCTCGGCCTGACCCGTCGAGAGGGGTACTGACAGGGCCCCGCTCCCGGCGTGAGACCGCGCCGCGGAGGGGGCAGGGTGGAGGGGCATCCCGATCCACTCCTGAAGGAGATCCCCCACCCGATGCGTGCCACCTTCATGTACGGCGCGGGCGACGTCCGCGTCGAGCAGACCGCCGAGCCCGTCATCCAGCAGCCCACCGACGCGATCGTCCGCACGGTCCGCGCGTGCGTCTGCGGCTCGGACCTGCACCCGTACCACTCGATGCCCGCCTCCGAGCGCGGCCAGTCGATGGGCCACGAGCTGATCGGCGTCGTCGAGGAGACCGGCTCGGCCGTCACCTCGGTGACGAAGGGCGACTTCGTCATCGCCCCGTTCGCGTTCAGCGACAACACCTGCCCGATCTGCCGCGACGGCTTCCAGACCGCGTGCCCCCACGGCGGGTTCTACGCCACCCCGCAGACGAACGGCCTGCAGGCCGAGCTGTCCCGCATCCCGCTGGCCGACGGCAGCCTCGTGGTGGTCCCGGACGTGGACCCGGCGACCGCGGACGAGTCGCTGCTCGCCTCGCTGCTCACCCTGTCCGACGTGTACCTGACCGGCTACCACGCCGCGCACATGGGCCGGGTCGAGGCCGGGAAGTCCGTCACCGTGATCGGCGACGGCGCGGTCGGCCTGTCCGCCGTGCTCGCCGCGAAGCAGCTCGGCGCGGAGCGGATCGTGCTCATGGGCCGGCACACCGCGCGCACCGACCTCGGCCGCGAGCTCGGCGCCACCGACGTGGTCGCCGAGCGGGGCGACGAGGGCGTCGCGCGCGTCCTCGACCTGACCGACGGCGAGGGCACGCACGTGGTGCTGGAGGCCGTCGGCCACATGCCCGCGTACGAGCAGGCCTACGGCGTCGTGCGGTCCGGCGGCGTGATCTCCCGGGTCGGCGTGCCGCAGTACGAGGACGCGCCGGTCGGGTTCGGGTCGCTGTTCGGCCGGAACATCACGCTCAACGGCGGCCCGGCGCCCGTCCGCGCGTACCTGGAGGACGCGATCCGGCAGGTCCTCGACGGCACGATCGAGCCCGGCCGCGTGTTCGACCGGACCCTGTCGCTCGACGACGCCGCCGAGGGCTACCGCGCCATGGACGCCCGCGAGGCGCTCAAGGTCATGCTCCGCCCCTGACCCACCGGACACCGGCCCCGGCGCGCGCCGCCGGGGCCGGCGTCCTCGCACCAGGAGGACCACCCGTGGACCTGACGACCTTCCTCGCCCACGTCGACGCCGGCCGGACCGTCGTGGGCGGCTCCCCGGAGCACGCGTTCATGCACGGCGCGGCCCAGGACGCGCTCCGCGTGGTCGCGGAGCTCAACGGCGGCTACCGCAGCCCCGACGAGGTGCGCGCGCTGCTGGCCCGGCTCACCGGCCGCCCGGTCGACGCGTCCGTGACGCTGTTCCCGCCCTTCTTCTCCGAGTTCGGCAAGAACCTGGTGCTCGGCCCCGGCGTGTTCGTCAACCAGGGCTGCCGGTTCCAGGACACGGGCGGCATCCGGATCGGCGAGGGCACCCTGATCGGGCACGGCACGACGCTGACGACGCTCGACCACGCGCTCGACCCGTCCCGCCGCGCCGACATGACGCCCGCGCCCGTCGTCATCGGCCGCCGGGTGTGGCTCGGCGCGTCGGTGACGGTCGTCCCCGGCGTGACGATCGGCGACGGGGCGGTCGTCGGGGCCGGTGCCGTCGTCACCAAGGACGTCGCCCCGGACACGGTGGTGGCGGGCGTGCCGGCGCGCCTCGTCCGACCGACCGGGTTCGACTCGTCCGCGACCTGACGCGGCCCGGCGGCGGCCCGGGCCGACATGTACGGTCGTACGCATGACGACCGACCACTTCGCCGGCGACCCGCGCACGAACCACGAGCGGATGCTCGCGGGCGACCTGTACATCGCCGACGACCCCACGATCGCCGCGGCGCAGGCGAGGGCCGTGCGGACCGCGGCCCGGTTCGCCGCCGCGTACGCCGACGACCCGGACGCCGGCCAGGCCGTCCTCGCGGAGCTGTTCAGTAGCATCGGGGAGGGCACGCACGTGCGCGCGCCCGTGCACGTCGACTACGGCGACCGGATCAGCGTCGGCGCGCGGACGTTCATCAACATGGGCCTGACCGCCCTGGACGTCGCACCGATCACGATCGGCGACGACTGCCAGATCGGCCCGCACGTGCAGCTGCTCACCCCGACCCACCCGGTCGAGGCGCAGCCGCGCCGCGACAAGCTCGAGGCGGCGAAGCCCATCGTCATCGGCGACAACGTCTGGCTCGGCGGCGGCGTCATCGTGTGCCCCGGCGTGACGATCGGCGAGAACTCGGTCGTCGGCGCCGGCTCCGTCGTCACCAAGGACGTCCCGCCGGGCGTGGTGGCCGTCGGGAACCCGGCCCGGGTGATCCGCGAGATCATCTGAGGCATGACGTCGACCGAGCCCGTGCCCACCCGCACCCGTCGCGTCGACCCGGGCCGGCGCGACCGGATCATCGACGCCTGCCTCGAGGTGATCGCGACGGACGGCGTCGACGGCACGTCGCACCGCCGCGTCGCGGAGGCCGCGGGCGTGCCGCTGGGCTCGATGACCTACCACTTCACCGGGCGCGAGGAGCTGCTGCGCGAGGCGTTCACCCGGTTCGCGAAGACGGTCGCGGACCGGGTGACCGCCCGGATGCAGGCGGTGCCCCCGGGCGATGTCGAGGCGGGGATCCGCGCGGTCGTGGACTCGATCCTGCAGGACGTCTTCCCGACGTCGCGGGAGCTCGTCCTGACTCACGAGCTGTACACGCTGGCCGCCCGGGACGCGTCCTACCGGACGCTCACGCACACCTGGATGCGCGGCAGCCGCGCGGCGCTCGAGCGGTGCTTCGACCCGGTGACGGCGCGGGTCCTGGACGCCCTGGTCGAGGGCATGACGATCCACCGGGCGCTCGACGACGAGCCCCACGACGACGCCGACGTCGAGCTGGCCGTCCGCCGGATCGTGCGCGCCTGACGCCCGGGAGCACGCCGCGTGCGGCGCGGCCGCCCCGTAGGGTCGCCGCATGACGACTCCGCTCCCCGCGCCGGCCGCCGGGGCCTGAGCCGCCGCCGTGCTCCTGGTCCTCGTGCTCGCCGGCCTCGCCGTCGCCGTGCTGTCCCGGCGCTCCGCGTGGGTCCGCGACCGGCTGCCGGTCCCGGCGACGACGATCCTGGCATGGTCCGCGGCGGGGGCGGTCGGCCTCGGGCTGGCGGACGTCGGCGGGGGAGCAGGGCGCACCGCGCTCGCCGGCGCCGTCGCGGTCGCGGCCGGGGTGCTGGCGGTCGTCGCGGCGGGGTGGCTCGTCGGCCTCGTGCGCCCGCGCCTGGCCCGCCGCCGGGCGCGGCGCGCGGGTGGCACGCCCGTCGCGCAGCGGGCGGTCGCGCTGGCCGACCGGCACCCGCTGACGGTGCGCGGCTGGGGCGTCGCGTCGCTCGCGGTGCGCTCGGTCGTGCGGTCGGGCGAGGTGCGGATCACCGGTCTGGCCGCCGAGATGACCTACTACGCACTGATCTCGCTGGTGCCGATCGCCACCGCGCTGGGTGCGAGCCTCGGGTACCTGCGGCCGCTGCTCGGCGACGAGCAGGTCGACGAGATCCGCACGAGCGTCGTGGACGGGCTCGCGACGGTGTTCGCCCAGCAGGTGGCGAGCGACGTGCTGGCGCCGCTGGTCGACGGCCTCCTGGACGAGCGGCGCGGCGGGTTCGCCCTGGGGGCGCTCGCGGTGACGCTCTACCTGGCGAGCCGGGTGTTCCGGGCCGCGGTGCGGGCGCTGGACGACGCCTACCGCGTCGAGTCCCGGCAGAACATCGTGACGCAGTACCTGCTCGGGTTCGCGTTCACGATCGGTGCGCTGGTCACGCTGGTGACGGTCCTGCTGCTGGTCGTCGTCGGGCCGCTGCTGGGCGGGGGCGACGCGCTCGCGGACCGCCTGGGCCTGGGGGACGCGTTCCGCGCGGCGTGGTCGGTGCTGCGCTGGCCCGCGGTGCTGGTGCTGGGCGGGGCGTTCCTCACCCTGCTGTACCGGTACGCGCCGAACGTCGTGAGCACCTGGCGGCGCTGCCTGCCCGGCGCGGTGGTGGGGACGCTCGGGGTGCTGCTGGTCTCGACCGGGTTCGTGGCCTACGTGGCCGTCGCGGTGCCGGACACGCCCGGTGCCGACGCCGGCAGCGCGGCGGTCGTGCAGGCCGCCGCGCAGATGCTCGGCCTCGTGCTGGCGGCGGCCCTGTGGATCTGGCTGTCGAGCGTCGCGGTGCTGCTGGGCGGGGTGCTGAACGCCGAGGTGGACGCGGCGCGGCCGCGGGCGCGCCGCGCGGCGGCCCCCGCGCCGGTCGCCGCCGCACCCGGCCCCTGAGGGGCCCCCGATCCCGGCTACCGTCGACGCATGGTGCACCAGGAGGCCGAGGTGATCGGCGGGCTGACGGCGGACGAGGTCCGCGAGCGGGTCGCCCGCGGCGACGTGAACCGGGTCGAGACCGGCACCAGCCGCAGCCTGGCCGAGATCGTGCGCAGCAACACCCTCACGCGCGTCAACGCGATCTACCTGGTGCTGTTCCTCGTGGTGCTGAGCACGGGCCACCTGCTCGACGGCCTGTTCGGGCTGCTCATCGTCGTGAACAGCGCCGCCGGCATGGTCCAGGAGGTGCGCGCCAAGCGCACCCTGGACCGGCTGGCGCTGCTCAACCGGTCGCCCGTGACGGTCCAGCGCGCCGCGGGCGTCGTGGAGCTCGACCCCGCCGAGCTGGTCGTCGACGACCTGGTGCGGCTGGCCGCGGGCGACCAGGTGCCGGTCGACGGCGAGCTGGTCGGCACGGCCGGCCTCGAGGTCGACGAGTCCCTGCTCACCGGCGAGTCGGAGCCGGTGCTCCCCGCCCCGGGCGACCGGCTGTTGTCGGGCAGCGTCGTCGTGGCCGGGTCCGGGGTGCTGCGCGCGAGCCGGGTCGGCGAGGACGCGTACGCCGCGCGCCTGTCCCGGGAGGCCGCCGCGTTCAAGAAGCCGTCGTCGGACCTGCGCGCCGGGATCGACCGGATCCTGCGCTACATCACCTGGGCGCTGGTGCCCGTGGCGGCGCTCACCGTGGTCAACCAGCTCTGGATCAACGACCAGGCCCCCAGCGACGCCCTGCGCGGCATGGTCGCGGCCGTGGTGCCGATGGTGCCCGAGGGGCTGGTGCTGATGACGAGCGTCGCGATGGCGGTCGGCGTGATCCGG
The DNA here is from genome assembly GCF_058792015.1 of Cellulomonas sp. EB106-03-03-XG116. Taxonomy (NCBI): domain Bacteria; kingdom Bacillati; phylum Actinomycetota; class Actinomycetes; order Micrococcales; family Cellulomonadaceae; genus Cellulomonas; species Cellulomonas sp. EB106-03-03-XG116. The sequence continues at coordinate 7,024 of NZ_JBYTEP010000057.1, read as the reverse complement.
CTCGGCCGCCGGCAGTGCCTGGTGCAGGACCTGCCCGCGATGGAGTCGCTCGCCCGGGTCGACGTCGTGTGCTTCGACAAGACCGGCACGCTGACCGAGGACGGGATGCGGGTCCGGTCGGTCGAGGTGCTGGACCCCGCGCTCGGCCCGGAGCAGGTCGCGACCGTGCTCGCGACGCTGGGCGCAGCCGAGGAGCGGCCGAACGCCAGCCTGCGGGCCGTCGTCGAGCACGTCGGCGACCGGGAGCCCGCCGCCACCGCCGCCGTCGTGCCGTTCTCCTCCGCCCGCCGGTGGGCCGCGGTGCAGACCGCGGACGGCCGGGCCTGGGCGCTCGGGGCGCCGGACGTGCTGCTGCCGCCCGGGCACCCGGCGCTCCTGCGGGTCGCGGACGAGGCCGGGCAGGGCCGCCGGGTGCTGGCCCTCGCCGCCCTCGACGGTGCGCCGGACGCGGCGGCGCTGCCCGCCGGCCGCCACGCGGCCGCGCTGGTGGTCCTCGACCAGCGGATCCGCCCCGAGGCCGCCGGCACGCTCGCGTACTTCGCCCGGCAGCAGGTGGCCGTCAAGGTCGTCTCCGGGGACGCGCCGAACGCCGTCGCGGCCGTGGCGGGTCAGGTGGGCCTGCCCGCCGGCGCGGTGCTGGACGCGCGCGAGCTGCCGCAGGAGCAGGAGGCGCTCGCGGACGCCGCGGAGCGCGCCGTGGTGCTGGGCCGGGTCGCCCCGGAGCAGAAGCGCGGGCTGGTGCGGGCGCTGACCGCGCGCGGGCACACGGTGGCGATGACCGGCGACGGCGTGAACGACGTGCTCGCGCTCAAGGACGCCGACGTCGGCGTCGCCATGGGCAACGGCAGCCCGGCCGCGCGGGCGGTGGCGCGGATCGTGCTGCTCGACAGCGACTTCGCCACGCTGCCGCACGTCGTGGCCGAGGGCCGGCGGGTCATCGCGAACATCGAGCGGGTCGCGACGCTGTTCCTGTCCAAGACGGTGTACTCGATCCTGCTGGCGCTGGTCGTCGCCGTCAGCGCCGTGCCGTTCCCGCTGCTGCCCCGGCACGTCACGCTCATCGCCTGGTTCACGATCGGCATCCCCGCGACCGTGCTCGGGCTCGCCCCCAACCAGGAGGCCGCCCGGCCCGGGTTCGTGCGGCGGGTGCTGACGGCCGCGGTCCCCGGCGGCGTGGCGGTGGCCGCGGCGGCCTACGGCGCCTACGTGGCCGCGCGCGCGGTCATCGGCGACGGCCAGGCCACGCACGTGCTGACCGCGACGGCCGCGTTCCTCGCGCTGGTGCTCACCGCGTTCGACGTGCTGATCGAGGTGGCCCGGCCGCTGCAGCCCTGGAAGGCCGGGCTGGTGGCGGCGATGGTGCTGGGCATGGCGCTCGCGGTCGGCACGCCGATCGGGCAGCGGCTGTTCGTCCTGGACCCCACCGACGCCCGGGTCTGGGCGGTCGCGGTGCCCGCCGCGGTGGTCGGCGTGCTGCTGCGCCGGGTGACCGCCGCGCTGCTGCGCCGTGCGGGTGCGCGCCGGTCGGACGGAAATGCGTGACGCCGGTGTTGCGAAATGCCCGGGGGGCGGTGCGCCGGTTCCTTTTCCGATGAATGTCGGGGCGCTGGCCAGCGGATTCGCGGGTAAGCCAGGCCTTCCTTTCTAGACGCGCGGAAATCCGCGGCCTACCGTCGGGCGGGTCAGGACACGCACGCCCCCTCGACCCCCGGAGGTCCCGCGATGAGCACCCTCATGGACCAGCCGCCCGTCTCCGAGTGCTCCGTCGACGGGTGCTCGTACAACCACGAGCACGCGTGCAGCGCCGCCGCCATCACGATCGCCGGCTCGGCCGGGGACGCGAAGTGCGCGACGTTCATCCCGCTGAACGTCAAGGGCGGGCTCGACCGCGTCGTCTCGCACGTCGGCGCCTGCCAGCGCACGGACTGCACGCACAACGAGCACCTCACCTGCGCGGCGGACGCCGTGCGCGTGGGCGCCGGCCACGACCTGGCCGACTGCCTCACCTACGCCCCGGCCTGAGCCGCGCGCGAAGGCGCCCCGCCCCCGGGCTGCGCTGCGCCCCGCGACACTGGAAGGTTGTGGAGGGAAAAGAGAAGGGGGGGTCGGTACAAAGAGTCAACGGTGGGGGGGGGGG
>NZ_JBYTEP010000057.1:0-4877 GCF_058792015.1 Cellulomonas sp. EB106-03-03-XG116 | reverse complement strand
GCACTGGAAGGTTGTGACGGACACGCCGACGGCGTGTCCGTCACAACCTTCCACCGTGAGAGCGGGGGAGGTCGCGGGGCCCCGGGTCAGTCCTCGCGCTCGGTGGCCGCGGCGACCGCCGCGGCCAGCGGGGTCGCGCCCTCCGAGAGCTCCAGCACCAGGCCGGCCGTGCGGGGCTCGTCCAGCAGCCCGACGAGCACGGCGGCCACGTCGTCGCGCGGCACCTGCCCGCGCGGGACCTCCGCGCCCAGGCGCACGTGCCCGGTGCCGGGGTCGTCGGTCAGGCCGCCCGGGCGAAGGATCGTCCAGTCGAGGTCCCGGCCGCGGAGGTCGTCCTCGGCGGCGGTCTTCGCGCGCAGGTACGCCGCGAACACCTCGTCCGTGCCGGCGGGCGGCTCCGAGCCCGCGCCGACGGAGGAGACGAGCAGGTAGCGCCGCACCCCCGCCTGCTGGGCCGCGTCCGCGAGCAGCGCCGCGGCGCCACGGTCCACGGTGTCCTTGCGCTCGGCCCCGCTGCCCGGGCCCGCCCCCGCGGCGAACACGACGGCGTCCGCGTCGGCGAGCTGCGCGGCGAGCGCGTCGACGTCCGCCGACTCGAGGTCGAGCAGCACCGCGGTCGCACCGTCCGCCTCGACGTCGGCGACGTGGTCCGGGTTCCGCACGATCGCGAGCGGCGTGTCACCCCGTTCGGCGAGCAGCCTGCTCAGTCGGCGGGCGATCTGACCGTGGCCTCCGGCGATGGCGATGCGCATGCCCCCACGGTAGGAGCGCGGCCCGGGCGCCGCACCCGCTGCCCGGGCCGCGCGTGCGGCGCCGGTGGCGCCGCACGGGGAGGTGGCCGGTCCCCGGCCCGTGGCAGGGGGCCTTGACGTGCTCGGACCGGGGGCCGGCCAGTGCCGTCCGGCGCCAGGGGGGCGAACGCCGGACGGCTGCGGGACCTCGCGGTGGTCGGCCCCGGAGGGCCGGTCCGCGGTGGTCGTCGCACTGCCCACGCTAGGCCCGATCGACGCCCGTCTGACGACCGATGAGTAGCAGAACACGCCCCGTTGGGTGGAGATCGGGGCGGACTGAGGGGTGGGACGGGCGACCAGGTGGGCACCCAGGTGCTGCCCGGGCGCCGACGGCGGGGGCGGCTGGGTGCTCGTGCACCCGCGCCGCCGCGTCAGGCCGGCTCGGCGGCGGACCCGAGCGGCTGCAGGCCGGCGAGCCGCCGGCGGATGGTCTGCACGTCGTCCTCGCGCCCGGACGGGACCAGGGACAGCGCGGTGAACGTCTCGGCGGTCGGCAGCAGGTCGCGCGCGAGGTCGCGCAACGCCTCGGCGACCTCGGCCAGGTCGGCGGCGTGCGCGGCGTCGAGGTCGGGCGCGTCGCCCTGCAGGCCGACGTACAGCACGAAGCCGGCCCGGCCGGCGGGGCCCTCGTCGCGCGGTGGCGCGGGGAGGGGCAGGGGTGCAGGGGTGCGGTGACGTGCCACGGGGTGCTCCGGGTGTGCGCGGGGGCCGCTGCGGGCGGGCGGCCGGGGTGGTGGTCGGGGGACGGCGGGGCGTCAGGACCAACAGCGCGTGCGATGCGCTCCCGGGCGTACGCCGACGGACGCCGGGGAGGCGTCGGTCGGGCGTCGGCGGAGGATCACGCCCCCGATGGTGGCAGCCGGCCTGCCGGGGGCCAAGGGCTTTCCGCGCGCGGTCTCAGCGGTCGAGACCCGATGACGGCACGGCACGGACGGGGCGCGCGGCCCCGCGGGGCGTCAGACGACGCCGTACAGCCGGTCGCCCGCGTCGCCGAGGCCCGGGATGATGTACGCGTTCTCGTCGAGGCGCTCGTCCACGGCCGCGACCACCACGGTCACGTCGCCGCGGTCGCCGACGGCGTCCTCGACGACCTTGAGGCCCTCGGGCGCGGCGAGGAGGCAGACCGCCGTGACGTCGCGGGCGCCGCGGGCGAACAGGTAGTCGATCGCCGCGACCAGCGTGCCGCCGGTGGCGAGCATCGGGTCGACCAGGAAGCACTGCCGGCCGGTGAGGTCCTCGGGCAGCCGGTTGGCGTAGGTGATGGCCTCGAGCGTCGTCTCGTCGCGCTGCATGCCCAGGAACCCGACCTCGGCGGTCGGCATCAGGCGGGTCATGCCGTCGAGCATCCCGAGGCCGGCGCGCAGGATCGGGACCACGAGGGGCAGGGGCTCGGCGATCTTCACGCCGGTGGTGGTGGCCACGGGGGTCACGACCTCGACGGGCTCGGTGCGGACCTCGCGGGTCGCCTCGTACGCCAGCAGGGTCACCAGCTCGTCGACGAGCTTGCGGAACGTCGGGGACGACGTGTCCTTGTTCCGGAGCACCGACAGCTTGTGGGCGACGAGCGGGTGGTCGGCGACGTGCAGGCGCATGTGCCCAACCTACCGTGCGCACCCCGGGACCGACGTCCCGGGCGCCGGGGCGTGACCGGCGACACGATGAGGGCAGCGCGCGGCGACGGCGCAGCCCCCTGCCTGCGCCGTCGCCGCTGCGCATCCAGCACCCGGGGGCGCCGGGACCGACGAGGGTCCCGGGCGGCGCCGGGGTGACCGCCTCCGCCCTGCGGGGGCGCCGCGCGACCTAGACTGCCGCGGTGCCTGGTCCCGCGCCCGACCCCGCAGCCGGGCCGCTGCGGCTGGCCGTCCTGGGCCAGGTCCGGGCGGCCGGCCCGGACGGCGCGCTGCTGCCGGTGACCGGCCTGGGCGCCAACCTGCTGCTGGCGCTCGCCCTCGAGCCCCGCGGGCTGTCCACCGCGCGGGCGGTGGACGAGACCTGGCCGGACGGCGCCCCGGCGTCGGGCCGCGCGGCGCTCCAGACGCTGGTGTCCCGGCTGCGCGGCGCCCACCCGGGCCTGCTCGCGTCCACCGCGGCCGGCTACGCCCTCGGCGCGGACCGCGGCGGCGTGGACCTGCTCCGGGCGACCGACGCCCTCGCCGCTGCCCGGGCCGCGCTGGCGGCGGGCGACGCGGCGGCGGCGTCGGCCGGCACCGGGGCCGCGCTCGCCCTGTGGGACGGGGAGCCCGGCACCGGCGCCACCGCGCCCGACCTGGTCGACGCCCTGGCCGCCCGCGCCGACACGCTGCACCGGGACCTCCTCCGGGTGCGGACGACGGCGCTGCTCGACCTCGGGGACGGCGGGGCGCTCGCGGCCGCCCAGGACCTGCTGGCGCTCGCCCCGCTCGACGACGGGGCGCACCTGCTGCGGATGCGCGCGCTGCACGCGGCGGGCCGGGGCACCGAGGCGGTCGCGGCGTTCGGGGCGTACCGGGAGCGGCTGCGCGAGGCGCTCGGTACGGACCCGGCACCGGAGGTCGCGGCGTTCCACCTGGAGCTGCTGGGCGGGACGGCGACCGCCCCGGCCGCCCGCGCGCCCGTCGCCGCGCCCGTCGCCGCGTCCGCCCCCGTCGCCCGCGGCCTCCGCGTCGCCCCCAACGCGCTCATCGGCCGGGACGCCGACGTCGCCGCCGTCGAGGCGCTGCTCGGCGCCGCCCCGGTCGTCACCGTCCTGGGCACGGGCGGCCTCGGCAAGACCCGCCTGGTGCAGGAGGTCGCCCGGCGCGCCGCCGGGCGGTCCCGCGCGGTGTACGTCGCCGAGCTCGCCTCGGTGCGCGACGACCCGGACGTGCTGCCGGCGCTCGCGGGCGCGCTCCAGGTGCCCGAGGCGGCGGCCCGGCGCGGCGGCGTGACGGACCAGCGGCTGCGCACCCTGGCGGAGCGGGTGCTCGACCGGCTCGGCGAGCAGCCGACGCTCCTCGTGCTCGACAACTGCGAGCAGGTGCTCCGGGGCGTCGCGAGCTGGGTGGCCGAGGTGGTCGGCACGCTGCCCGGCGTGCAGGTGCTGACGACCAGCCGCGCGCCGCTGGGCGTGCCGGGGGAGCGGGTGCACCCGCTGGACCCGCTGCCGACCCGGGACGCGGACGGCGGCCCGGGCGCGGCGGTCCGGCTGTTCACCGAGCGCGCGACCGCCGTGCGGCCGGGCGTGACGCTCCCGGCGGACGTCGTCGAGCGGCTGTGCACCCGCCTGGACGGCCTGCCCCTCGCGATCGAGCTCGCGGCGGCGCGCACCCGCTCCCTCACCGTCGCCGAGGTGGAGCGCCGGCTCACCGACCGGTTCGCGCTGCTCGTGTCCGGCGGCGCGGGCACCCCCGAGCGGCACCGCACCCTGCTGGCGGTCATCGCGTGGTCCTGGGACCTGCTCACGGAGCGGCAGCGGGCGCTGTGCCGCCGGGCGGCCGTGCTGCCGGACGGCTTCGGGCTGCCGGCGGCGCTCGCGCTGGTCGCGGGCGAGGCCGCCGAGTCGGCGGTGCTCGACGACCTGGACGCGCTGGTCGCGCAGTCGCTGCTCGGGGTCGAGGAGGAGCCGCGCACCGGCGAGGTCCGGTACCGGATGCTCGAGACGGTGCGCGAGTTCGGCCAGCGCGAGGTCGCGGCCCTCGGCGAGGAGGACCGGGTGCGGGACGCCGTCCTGGACTGGGCGGACGACGTCGCGTCGGGGATCGTCCGGCGCGCCGGCAGCCCCGAGCGCGTGCTGCTCGACCCGGTCGGCGACGTCGAGCACGACAACCTGGTGGCGCTGCTGCGCCGCGAGCTCGCGGCGGGCACCCGCCGGCCCGGCACGGTGCTCGCGCTGTTCGCCGTCGTGGGGCTGCGCTGGATGCTGCAGGGGGCCCACGAGGAGCTGCAGGACGTGCAGCGGGGCGTCCTCGCGGCGAGCGACGGCTGGGCGCCGGACCGCGATCCCGAGCCCGCGGTGCTCGCCCTGGCGATGCTGGCCGGCACCGAGCTGATGTTCGGCGACCTGCGGGCCGGGGCCCGCGCGCGGCTGGCGGTGCGCCGCGCCGCGGCGGCGGGCGGCCTGCGCCCGGT
>NZ_JBYTEP010000056.1:0-22309 GCF_058792015.1 Cellulomonas sp. EB106-03-03-XG116 | reverse complement strand
GGGAGGGGGGAGTCCGCGGCACCCCGCGACCCGCCCCGCCCCACGCCCCGGGCGTCAGCCCTTGACCGCCCCCGACATGACGCCGGACACCAGCTGCTTCCCGGCGACCACGAACACCACCAGCAGCGGCGCCGCCACGAGGAACACCCCGGACATCACCAGGCCGGTGTCGCTGGTGAACGCGCCCTTGAGCTGCGGCACCACGAGCGGCATGGTCAGCTGCGAGCGCATCACGACCGACGGCCAGAAGAAGCTGTTCCAGGACCCGACGAACGTGAACAGCGCCAGCGTGGCGGCCGCCGGCCGCGCCGCGGGCATCGCGATGGACCAGAACGTGCGGAACATCGACGCCCCGTCCACCCGGGCCGCCTCGACGAGCTCGAACGGCAGCGCCTCCTGCAGGTACTGGGTCATCCAGAACACGCCGAACGCCGTGACCAGCGTGGGCACGGTCAGCGCCGCCAGCGAGTCGATCCAGCCGAAGTCGTTCATCATGATGAACATCGGGATGGTGCCGACCTGCGCCGGGATCGCCATGGTGGCGATCACGGTCACGTAGAGGACCTGCCGGCCCCGGAACGTCAGCTTGGCGAAGCTGAACCCGGCGAGCGTCGAGAAGAACACCGTGGACGCGGTCACCGCGACCGCGACCAGCACGGAGTTCGCGAACGCCGTCCAGAAGTTGAACTGCGAGGCGGTGACCACCTCCCGGAAGTTCTCCAGCAGGACGAGCGTCGGGAACCAGGTCGGCAGGTCGCCGACCGCCCGGGCGATCTCCTGGCTGGTGGACGAGCCGTACATCGCCGCGGCGTAGAGCGGGAAGACCGAGACCACGACGACGACGAGCAGGAACAGGTACGACGCCCACCCGGGGCGGCGCCCCGCGGTGTCGTGCTGCCGGACGGGCCGGCCGCGGGCCGCGCGCTTCTGCGCGTACCGCACCGCCCCCTTGCCCGCGGTGTTCCCGATGTACCCGGTGCTCATCGGCTCGCTCCTTCCTGGACGTCGGCGTCGTGGACCGGCGCGTCGGGTGGTGGCCCGTCCCTGCCGGGGGCGGCGGCCGCGGCCGCCTCGGGCCGGGTCGACGCCGCGGCGACCGCCCGCGCCCGCGCCACGGCGGCCCGGTGCTGCGCGCGGGTGACCCGGGGCGCCCGGGACCGCGACGACGAGATGGACCGGGTGAGCAGGAAGTTCACCAGGGAGAACACCGCGATGATCACGGCGAAGATCCAGCCGACCGCCGCGGCCTGGCCGAGGCGGTCCTGCCAGTCGCCGAACCCGAGCTCGTAGAGGTAGAGGACGACGGTGGTCCACTGGTTGTCGGCGCCGCCCTTGCCCCCGCCCGTCCCGCCGCCGTCGTAGAGCCGGACCTCGTCGAAGATCTGCAGCCCGCCGATGGTCATCGTCAGGGTCACGAAGATCATCGTCGGCCGGATGCTCGGCAGCGTGACCGAGAAGAACTGCCGGAGCCTCCCGGCCCCGTCCACGGTGGACGCCTCGTAGAGCTCCCGCGGCACGGCCTGCATCGCGGCGAGGAAGATCAGCGCGTTGTAGCCGGTCCACCGGAACACCACCATCGAGCCGATGGCCATGTGCGACAGCAACCGGTCCTGGAAGAAGGGCGAGTCCGACCCGGTGAGCAGGCCGAGCTCCTGGAGGTTCGGCACCAGCAGCCCGAACTGCCCGAACACCTGCCCGAAGATCATCGCGGTGGCGACCGGCATGACGACGAACGGCACGAGCACGCTCATCCGCCAGAACGTCCGCACCCGCAGGTTCTGGTCCAGCACCGCCGCGATCAGCAGCGCGAGGACCAGCTGCGGGACGGCGCCCCACAGGAAGATCGAGAACGTGTTCTCCAGCGACCGCCAGAACAGCGGCTGCCGGAGCACCCAGGTGAAGTTGTCGAGCCCGACGAAGTCGCCCATGCCGGCCCGGCGGTGCCAGTCGTGCACCGCGACGACCACGTTGAACAGGAGCGGGAAGGCCCCGAACACCGCGAACAGCAGGAAGAAGGGCGAGACGTAGAGGTAGGGCGAGACCTTGATGTCCCACCGCGAGAACCGCTGCCCCCACCCGACGCGGCGCGCGTCGGGTGGGACGGCCGACCTGGTCGACACGGTCGGCCGCTCAGTCCGCGGTCTCGAAGCCGAGCGCGTCGAAGTCCGCGACCACCGACTCCCAGGCCTGCTGCGCGGTGGCGCTGTCCGACTCGACGAGCCGGATGCCGTCCGTGACCAGCGTCTGGATGCCCGCGAAGTTCTCGCCGCGGTACCCGCCGGCGGCCGCGTCCCCCGCGGCCGCGGCCAGGTCGCCGTAGATCTGCCCGACGCGCTGGTCGCCGAAGAACGGGTTCTCGGTCTCCGCGATCTCGGGGGCGGACATCGCCTCGAGCTGCGACGGGAACTGCCCGGTCTCGTCGAACCAGTCGATCGCCGCGTCCGGGGTGGTCAGGTAGTCGGCGAGCTCGATCGCCCAGGCGGTGTTCGGACCGGTCGACGGGACCGCGAAGAACGAGCCGCCCCAGTTGCCGCCGCCCTCGGGGAACGTGCTGGCGATCCGCCAGCCGTCGACGCCGTCGGCGTTCTCCGCGATGATCCCGGTCATCCACGCCGGGGTGACGACGCTCGCCCACTGCTGGTTCTGGAACCCGGCGCCCCAGTCGGCGTGCCCGATCGCGATGCCGGCCGAGATGTCGTCCTCGGCGGCGTCGGCGAACATCAGGAACAGGTCCTTGACCTCGGTGTTGTCCGCGAGGTCGTACGGCAGGCCCGACTCCGGGTCCTCGAACGCCGCGGGCAGCAGGTTGATCGCCGCCTGGAACGCGTTGGTCAGCGAGTCGACGAAGTAGTTGTCGCTCACCGCGACGTACTGGCGGCCCGCGTCCAGGAACGTCTGCCAGGTGGCGTCGTCCCCGCCGATGAGCTCGCCGAACGACTCGGGGTCGGTGGCCAACCCGGTGCCGGCCAGCATGTCCTGGTTGAACGCGATCGCCAGCGGGCCGATGTCCGTGCCGTAGCCGGTGATCGTGCCGTCGACCGAGCCCTGCGCGACCTTCCAGTCGACCCAGCGGTCCGGGACCTCGGGCAGCTCGGCCCAGTCCTCGGGGACGGCCATCATCTCGGTCCACCAGTCGAGCTCGACCAGGTGCACGTCCGACAGCCCGGCGCCGTCCGAGGACAGCCCGTTGCGCAGCACCGTCTGCGCCGACGCCCCGTCGGGGAACCGGTTGACGACGACCTCGATGCCGGTCTCCTCCTCGAAGGAGTCGAGCAGCTCGGTGGGGAAGTCCATCCAGGCGGCCACGGTGAGCTTGTCGGGCTTGTTGTCCTCGCCGGCCTCCTCGGACGCCCCGCCGCCTCCCCCGCCGCACGCGGCGAGGGCGAGGGCGGACGCGGCGGCGAAGGCGACAGCGCCGGCGGACTTCGCGGTGATCCTCATGTGAGGGTCCTCTCGGTTTCTCCCGCGTCAGCGGGTGGTGGGGGCGGGGCTGATCGAGGCGACGGCCCAGGCCGGCAGCTCGAGGTCGATCGTCAGGACGCCGTCGTCGGCGACGGCGAGGGTGCGGCGGTCCAGGGCGTCGGCGACCGCGGCGAGCTCGGCGACGTCGCGGCGGCTGAGGTTGAGCGGCTCGCCGCGGCGGTGCCACTCCTCGGCGACGTTGCCGTGCTCCCAGTCGAGGACCTCGACGCGGTACCCGGCGCCGGGCCGCAGGCCGGAGACGGTGTGCGTGACCCGGCGCGCAGGGCCCTCGCCGAGGTGGCGGCGGGCGGCGGCGTAGCTGGTCGCGCCGCCGACGGAGCGGTCGCCCATCGAGTCCGGGTAGTTGAAGAACACCCCGGCGACGCCGCCGTCCGCCGTGGCGGTCAGGACGCCGTGCTCGTGTTGCGCGAGGATCCTCCTCCCCAGCCGGTGGAGCATCGCCATCGCGTGGAAGGTCGGCTTGTGCAGCCCCTGCTCGTTGACGAAGCCGAAGCCGCCGTGGAACGGCCCGATGCCGCCGCCGCCTTCCTCGAAGACGTCGGTGAACGTCCAGTACGCGATGGAGTCCGCGAGGTCCTGGCACTGCAGGAACGCCCGGGTGATGTACGTCGCCGCGAACAGCGTGTCGTGCATGTGGTCCCGGCTGGACGGCGACGTCGACCACTCGGTGACGTGCACCTCGGCGTCCGGGTACGGGCTGGCCGCGAGCAGCGCGCGCAGGTGCAGCAGGTCGTCGCGGGTGGCGTCGCGGTTCCGGCTGATGGGCCGGCCCACGCCCTGGGTGTCGAACGCGAAGTCCGTCGGGTACAGGTGGGTGGACAGGAAGTCGAGCGGCAGGTCGCGCTCGGCGCAGAACGCGATGAGCTCGTTGATCCACACCGGCTTCCAGGGCAGCGCGTCCGGGTCGTCGGCCTCGGCGGTCGCGGCCTCGACGGACTTGTCGTGGTACTCGCCGTCGTACCGGGCGTCCGCGACGAACACCGACGACGACGGCCCGCCCACGCGCAGCCCGGGGTCGATCGCCTTGAGGGCGCGGGCCGTGGCCTCGTACAGCGCGAAGTACTCGGACCGGGTGCCGGTCCAGAAGTGCGGGACCAGGTTGGGCTCGTTCCAGACCTCGAACGGCCACTGCCGGACCTCGTCCAGGCCGTAGCGGTCGATCCAGTGCCGGACGGTGGTCGTGACCAGCTCGACCCAGGCACCCATGTCCGTCGGCGGGCTGCCGTGGGCCTTCCACCAGAACAGCGTCTCGGTGTCCCGCGCGAGCTCCCGCGGCATGAACCCGAGCTCCACGAACGGGCGGGCCCCCGCGTCGAGGATCGCGTCGAACACCTTGTCGACGTACGCGTAGGTGTAGACCGGCTCGGCCAGCGGAGTCGGCGGGCCGAACCCGCCGCCGTTCGAGGCGCGGTAGACGAACATGTCGTCGTGGAACACGCCGTGGAACCGCACGTGGCGCGCGCCCAGGACGCGGACGGCCTCGCGGAACTGGCCCTGCCAGTCGGCGCGGAGCGCCTCGTTGGCGCGGCCGGCCCCCAGGCACTCGCTCCACACGTGGCGCAGCGGCTGGTCGGACGGGCGTCGGTCGTCGATCAGCAGGGTCGACGGCGGTGCCTCGACAGACACGCAGACCTCCTTCGGTCGGCGCGGGCGGCTCCGGTGCGGCCCGCTGGAGTCCGAAACGGTTTCGCAACTCGTATCGGGAACCCGACCGTAGGATACGAGCGGCCCCGGCGGCAACACCCCGGGTGAAACCCGGCCCAGCCGTGCCGGGACCGTTATAGAGTCACGAAACAGTTTCGGGTCGAAGGAGAGCCATGACGAGTGCGGCCGGGAGGCGCGCCACCCTGTCCGACGTCGCGGTCGCCGCGGGCGTGTCCAAGGCGACGGTGTCCAAGGCGCTCAACGGCCGCGACGACGTCTCGGCGGAGACCCGCGAGCGCGTCCTCGACGCCGTGGCCACCATCGGGTACCGCCCCGCACCGGGCCCCGCGCACCCGCACGACCGGCGCGCGCTGGCCGTCGTGTTCGACCTCCCGGCGTCGCCCTACATCCTCGGCGTCTTCCAGGGCTCGCTCGCGGCAGCGACCGACGAGGCCGTGGACCTGCTGACGCGGCTGGCCCCCGACCGGGACACCCGCACGCAGCCGGCGGTCGCCCGCGACTGGGTGGCCGACCTGCTCGCGGTCGGCGTCGGCGGCGTCGTCGGGCTCACGCTCTCCCGGCCGGACGCCCTCATCCGCGCCGCGGCCGACGCGTCCCTGCCGTTCGTCATGGTCGACCCCGTCGGCACCCGGGACCGCCGCCTGGTGAGCGTCGGGTCGAGCAACTGGGACGGCGCCCGCGCCGCGACCGAGCACCTCCTCGGCCTCGGCCACCGGCGCATCGGCTGGATCGGCGGGCCCGAGGACTCCGACGCGGCCCGCGAGCGCCTCTACGGCTACCGCGCCGCGCTGGACGCCGCCGGGATCGAGCCCGACCCGGCGCTCGTCCGCTCCGACCAGTTCACCGTCGACAACGGCACCCGGTACGCGCACGAGCTGCTCACGTCCGCGGAGCCGCCGACGGCGATCATGGCCGCGGACGACGAGATCGCGGTCGGCGTGCTCGCCGCCGCGCACGCGCTCGGCGTGCCCGTGCCCGGGCGGCTGAGCGTGTCGGGGTTCGACGACACCCCGCAGGCGGCCTGGACCACGCCCCCGCTCACGACCGTGCACCAGCACCTCGGCGACATGGGTCGGATGGCGGTCCGGACGGTGCTCGCGATGACCGAGGGGCGGCACCCCGCCTCGCCGCGCGTCGAGCTGGCCACCTCGCTGACCGTCCGCGCCAGCACGGGTCCGGCGCCGGCCTGAGCCCGGAGCCGGCGTCGCGCCGGCTCAGCCCGCCGCGGGCGGCGCCGTCGACTCCCGGACCACGAGCGCGGTCGACAGCTGGACGTGGTGGGAGTCGACCCGCTCCCCCCGGGCCAGCTGGAGCAGCGTCCGCAGCGCGACCCGCCCCATCTCCACCACGGGCTGCCGCACGGTGGTCAGCGGCGGCGCCGCGGACGCGGCCGCGGAGCTGTCGTCGAACCCGACCACGGACAGGTCCTGCGGCACCCGCAGCCCGTGCCGCTGCGCGGACGCCAGGACGCCGAGCGCGATCGAGTCCGACGCCGCGAACACCGCCGTCGGCGGCTCGGGCAGCTCGAGGAGCTCGTCGCCGATCGCCAGGCCGGCCTCGAAGGTGTGCGCCCGCGAGCGCACCAGCGCCTCGTCCACCTGCCCGTCGCCGGCGCGCATCATGCTCAGGTACCCCTGCAGCCGCTCGGCCGACGGCAGGAACGCGGGCGCGCCGCCCGCGAACGCGATCCGGCGGTGGCCGAGCTCCAGCAGGTGCCGGGTGGCCTGCACGCCGCCCGAGAAGTTGGTCGACCCGACCGACACCGTCGAGTCGTCCATCGGGTTCACCGGGTCGATGTGCACGGTGGGCACCCCGAGCGCCCGCAGCAGGTCGCGCTGGGCGTCGGTGGGCTGCGTCGTGACGAGCACGACGCCCGCGCGGTCGCCCACGGCCTGGCGCCGGATCCACGCCGGCGACAGCGGCGTCGCGTCGCCGTCGGCGGGGCCCGCGTCGAGCACGTCCACCACGACCTCGATCCCGTGCTCCCGGGCGGAGGCGACCACCCCCTCGAGCACCCGGAGGGCGTACACGTCCGCGAGCGTGCGGAACACGACCGCGACGCCGAGCGGGGCGGTGCCCGCGCGCGGCCCCGTGGTCGGCGCGTAGCCGAGGTGGTCGATGGCCTCCTCGACGCGGCGCCGCGTGCCCGGCGAGATCCCCGGCCGGCCGTTCAGCACCTTCGACGCCGTGGAGGTGGACACGCCGGCCGCCGCGGCGACCTGCTCGAGGGTGGGCCGGCGGTCCGTGGTCGACATGCCGGACACGCTAGCGAAACTCTTTCCGGCGCGAAAGCGGGTGTTCGGCCTTCCGCCGCCCCGCTCCGCCGTCGTAGGGTCGGCGGGTCGACGCACCGGGGCGGAAACTGTTTCGCGATGGGGCGCCGGCCACCGCCCGCACCGCTCCGACCGAAGGACGCCCCCGTTGACCACGCTCCACGTCGCCGTGACCGGCTCCGACCGCGCGGACGGGAGCCCCGGCGCCCCGTTCCGCACCGTCCAGCGGGCGGCGCGCGCGGCGCGCCCCGGCGACACCGTCCGCGTGCACGCCGGCACCTACCGCGAGTGGGTGCGCCCCCCGCGCGGCGGCGTCGCCGACGACCGCCGGATCACGTTCGAGGCGGCGCCCGGCGAGCACGTGGTCATCACCGGGGCCGAGGTCGTCACCGGCTGGGTGCGCGAGCGGGGCGACGTGTGGCGGGCGGAGATCCCGAACACCCTGTTCGGCGACCTCAACCCGTTCGACGAGCCGGTCGCCGGCGACTGGCTGCACACCAGCCCCGGCGCCCCCCTCGCGCACCGCGGCGACGTCTACCTGGCCGGCCGGTCCCTGCACGAGGTGCACGACCGCGCGGCCGTCGACCACCCCGAGCGCCGCACGCACGTGCGCTACCAGTGGACGGCGCTCGACACGCCGCTGGTCGACCCCGACCGGACCGTCCTGGTCTGGTACGCCGAGGTGGGCGCGGACGTCACGACCGTCTGGGCGAACTTCGGCGGTGCGGACCCGACCGCGGAGGTCGTCGAGGTCAACGTCCGCCCGTCGGTGTTCACGCCCGAGCGCGCGCACGTCGACTACATCACCGTCCGCGGCTTCGAGCTCGCGCAGGCCGCCACCCCCTGGGCGCCGCCGACCGCCGACCAGCTCGGGCTCGTCGGGCCGCGCTGGGCGAGAGGCTGGGTGATCGAGGACAACCTGGTCCGCGACTCGAAGTGCGCCGGCGTCTCCCTCGGGAAGGACGCCGCGAGCGGCGACAACGAGTCGTTCGTCCTCGGCGACAAGCCCGGCTACCAGTACCAGCTCGAGGCCGTGTTCACCGCGCTGCACCAGGGCTGGGAGCGCGAGCACGTCGGCTCGCACGTCGTCCGCCGCAACGAGATCCGCGACTGCGGGCAGAACGGCGTCGTCGGCCACCTGGGCTGCGCGTTCTCCACCATCGCGGACAACCACATCCACCACATCGGGACCAAGCACGAGTTCTCCGGGTACGAGGTCGCGGGGATCAAGCTGCACGCCCCGATCGACGTGACCATCGAGCACAACCGGGTGCACGACACCACGCTCGGCATCTGGCTGGACTGGCAGGCCCAGGGCGCTCGGGTCACCCGGAACCTGCTCTACCGCAACATCCGGGACCTGTTCGTCGAGGTGGCCCACGGCCCCGCGGTCGTCGACCACAACGTGCTGGCCTCCCCCATCGCGATCGAGCTGCTCAGCCAGGGCACCGCGTTCCTGCACAACCTCGTGCTGGGCGTCCTGCGCGTGCAGCCGGTGCTGGACCGGGCCACGCCCTACCACGTGCCGCACTCCACGCAGGTCGCCGGGTACGCGTTCGTGTACGGCGGCGACGACCGGTACGCCGGCAACCTGTTCGTCGGGGCGCGGCACGGCGTCTACGCGGCGGACGCCCCGATGCTGCTGCCGGACTTCCCGCCGGAGTCGAACGGCACGCACGCCTACGACGGGGCGCCGGGGTCCTGGGCGGAGTACACCGAGCGCATCGGCACCGCCACCGGCGCGGGCGACCACTCGCGGTTCCACCTGGAGCGGCAGGCCGCGTACGTCTGGTCGAACGCGTACGCCGACGGCGCCCGCCCGGCCGCCCACGAGACCGGCGCCCGGGTCGTCGACGGGCCCGCCACGGTGCGGGTCGTGGACTCCGGCGCGGAGGTGCACCTGGAGACCGACCTCCCCGTCGGGCTCACCGCTCCCCTGGTCGACGCCGTGCACCCGGACCTCGGGCACGTGCGGGTCGTGGGGGCGGCCTACGAGAACCCCGACGGCACCCCCGTCGTCGCGGACCTCGACCTGGTCGGGCACCGCAAGGAGCCCGGTTCCCCCCACCCGCCGGGCCCGCTGGCCCGCCTCCACGACGGCGCCGCGCGCGTCCGGGTCTGGTGATCGCGATGGCCCAGTTCCACGCCCCTGCCGTGACGGCGCTGCACGCCGACGGCACCCTCGACCGCGACGGCAACCTGGCCGTCTGGGAGCACATCCTCGACGGCGGCGTCGACGGCATCGTGCTCCTCGGCAGCACCGGCGAGTTCTTCGCCCTGCGGCCCGAGCAGAAGCGCGAGCTGATCGACCTCGCCGTGGAGCACGTGCTGCCGCGCGGCGACCTCATCGTCGGCACCGGGTGCCTCCGGGTCGACGACACCGTCGAGCTCAGCCGGTACGCGCTCGACGCCGGGGCGCCCGCGGTGATGGTGGTCAGCCCGTACTACTTCGCGCTCGAGGACGCAGCCGTCGAGGCGTACTTCTCGGCGGTCGCGTCGCAGGTGCCCGGGGACCTCTACCTGTACAACTTCCCCGCCCGCACCGGCTACGACCTGGGCCCCGAGGTGACCCGCCGGCTGCTGCGCCGGCACCCGAACATCGTCGGCTACAAGGACACCGTGCTCGAGGTCGGCCACACCCGGCGCCTGCTCACCGAGCTGCTGACGGAGTTCCCGGACTTCCGGGTGTTCGCCGGGTTCGACGAGAACCTGCACCACGTCGTGACGTCCGGCGGTGCCGGGGCCATCGGCGGGCTGGCCAACCTGTACCCCGAGTACTGCGCCGCCTACGTGCGGGCCGTCGACTCCGGGGACGCGGCGGCGATCGCCACGGCGCAGCGCCGCATCGACGTGCTCATGGGGGTGTACGCGCTCGGCGCGCCGTTCTTCCCGCTGCTCAAGGAGGGCATGGTCGGCCGGGGCGTCCGGCTCGAGCACCACTCGACCGCCCCGCACCTGCCGGCCACCCCCGAGCAGGCCGAGGCTCTCGCGGCGCTGATGGCGACGGTCGAGGACCTCCCGTGACCGCCTGGGAGCAGCTGCTGGAGCCGCACGACGGCATCTACGCGCTGCGCTCGCACGCCGACGGGCCGTCCGGGCGGCTGCCGCTGACCGCGGACGGGCTCCGCCGGTCGCCGAGCGGCGACGTGTTCGGCATGACGCAGAACGCCGGCATGGGCTGGCCCCGGGCGAACCTGCTCGGGCCGCAGGTGATGATCGTGTCGACCGCCGGCGGCCTGCGGTCCGAGTCCGGCGAGCCGATCGCGCTCGGGCTGCACTCGGGGCACTTCGAGCTCGTCGACCAGGTGCGCGCGGCGGCCGAGACCGTCGCGGTGGAGGGCGGGCTGCCGTTCGCCACGTTCGTCTCCGACCAGTGCGACGGCCGCTCGCAGGGCACCACCGGCATGTTCGACTCCCTGCCGTACCGGAACGACGCCGCGACCGTCATGCGCCGCCTGATCCGGTCCTTGCCCACCCGGTCCGCCGTCCTGGGCGTCGCCACCTGCGACAAGGGCCTGCCCGCCACGATGATGGCGCTGGCGTCCCAGCACGACCTGCCGACCGTCCTGGTGCCCGGCGGCGTCACGCTGCCCCCGACCCGCGGCGAGGACCTGGCGCGCGTCCAGACCATCGGCGCCCGGTTCGCCAACGGCGAGCTCTCCCTGGAGGACGCCGCCGAGGCCGGCTGCCGCGCCTGCGCCTCCCCCGGCGGCGGCTGCCACTTCCTCGGCACCGCGGGCACCAGCCAGGTGATCGCCGAGGCACTCGGCCTGGCGCTCCCGCACTCCGCCCTCGCCCCGTCCGGCGAGCCGGTCTGGGCCGAGGTCGCGCGGCAGTCGGCGCTCGCCGTGCTCCGGCAGCGCTCGCTCGGGCTCACCACCCGGGACGTGCTCACCCCCGAGGCGTTCGAGAACGCCATGGCGGTGCACGCGGCGATCGGCGGCTCGACGAACCTCCTGCTGCACCTGCCGGCGATCGCGCACGCCGCGGGCGTGCCGCGGCCGTCCGTCGCGGACTGGCTGCGCGTGAACCGCGCGGTCCCCCGCCTGGTCAGCGTGCTGCCGAACGGCCCCGTCCAGCACCCCACCGTCCGGATGTTCCTGGCCGGCGGCGCCCCGGAGGTCATGCTGCACCTGCGCGACCTCGGCGTGCTGCACCTCGACGCGCTCACCGCCACCGGCGAGACCCTCGGCACCGTCCTGGACTGGTGGGCCGGCTCCGAGCGCCGCGCCCGGCTGCGGCAGGTCCTCCGGGACCAGGAGGGCGTCGACCCCGACGACGTGATCATGAGCCCGCCCGCGGCCCGCCGCCGCGGGCTGATGCCGACGACCGCGTTCCCCACCGGCAACCTCGCGCCCGAGGGGTCGGTCATCAAGTCCACCGCGATCGACCCGGCCCGGCTCGACGGCGACGTCTTCGAGCACGTCGGCCCGGCCCGCGTGTTCACGTCCGAGGCCGAGGCGATCGCCGCGATCAAGGCCCGCGAGGTCGCCCCGGGCGACGTCATGGTCGTCATGGGCGGCGGCCCGCTCGGCACCGGCATGGAGGAGACCTACCAGGTCACCTCCGCCCTCAAGCACCTCAGCTACGGGCGGGACATCTCGCTGATCACGGACGCGCGGTTCTCCGGCGTCTCCACGGGCGCCTGCCTCGGGCACGTGGGCCCGGAGGCGCTGGCCGGCGGCCCGATCGGGCGGCTGCGTGACGGCGACCTCGTGCGGATCCGCGTCGACGTCGCCGGGCTGGAGGGCCGCGTGGACTACGTCGGCGACGCGTCCGCGCCGCTCACGCCCGAGGAGGGCGCCCGCGTGCTCGCCGCGCGGGAGCCGCACCCCGGGCTCGCGCCGCACCCGCAGCTGCCCGACGACACCCGCCTGTGGGCGGCGCTGCAGGAGGCCAGCGGCGGCACGTGGGGCGGGGCGGTGTACGACGTGGACCGGATCGTCGAGGTGCTGCGGGCGGGGACGGCGGCGCTGGGCGGGATGGCGGGCGAGGGTCGACGGGATGCATCGGACGCGGCGGGGTCCGACGGCCGGTGACGTCGTCACGCGCCGCGCGGGTCCGACGGCCGGTGACGTCGTCACGCGCCGCGCGGGTCCGCCGTCCCGCGCTCGAGGTGACGCACGCGCCACACCACGTCGAGGGCGGCGCTGGTGCCGCTCCGCTCGACCCGCTCCACGACGAAGCCCTCGCGTGCGTAGAAGGCCCCGGCCCGCGTGTTGCTCGCGACGTGCTCGACGAACAACCTGCTCGCGTCGGCCGGCAGCCGCTGGATGACGGCCTCGATCAGCCGGGGCCCGAGCCCGAGCCCGCGTGAGCCCGGGTCGAGGTAGAGCTTGTACAGGACGTGGTCGGCACCGTGGCGCCCGCGCTGCGCGACCCCGACGAGCCGGCCGGCCGCCTCCGCGACGACGACCAGACCGCCGGACACGGCGGGCTCGATCTGCGCCTCGCCCCACCAGCGCGTCACCTGCCGCTCCGCGGCCGCGGCACCGATCAACGGCGCGTAGTGCGCCGGGACGTGGGCGGCGCCGAACGCGCAGATCCGCCGCACGTCGTCCGCCGCGGCATCGCGGACGGCGACGACCTCGCGCTGAGTCACCGTGACCCCCCCCGGCCTGGGCTCCTCCGACCGTCCCGGAACCACGAAGCGGGCGAGAGCTTCCGCTCCCGCCCGCTTCCGTTGTGGAGCTGAGGGGACTCGAACCCCTGACCCCCTGCATGCCATGCAGGTGCGCTACCAGCTGCGCCACAGCCCCGTGATCAGGCCTTCCGGCCGTCTCCCGTCCCGCTGAGCGGGCGTCCTGAACTCTAATCGAACCTGGCGGAAGATGCGAATCGGCTGGTCAGGCCGGATCGCGGACCTCCTCGTCCATGCCGCGGTCGACCCGGTCCGGGCCGGCGTTCCAGTCGGACGACGCGTGCACCGGACCGACGTTCAGGGCCTCCAGCCGCCACGCCAGGCCCGAGCCGGGGCGGCCGGGCTGGACCTCCGCCCAGTGGGCGTTCGACATGCCGGAGACGCCCTTCCACTCCGCGGACAGGCCGAGCAGGCCGACGAGGCCGAGGGTGATCGCGGCGCCGTGCGACACGACGACCAGGGTGTCGTCGGCCTCCAGCGCGCCCGCCTGCTCCTCGATCGCCCGGACCATGCGGGCCTGGACCTCGGCGCGGGTCTCGGCGCCCACGCGCTCCGGCTCGCGGCCCGCGCGCCAGGCGGCGTGCTGCTCGGGCCAGCGCTCGGCGATCTCCGCCGACGTCAGGCCCTCCCAGTCGCCGAACGACCGCTCCCGGACCCGCGGGTCGGTGTGCACGGGCAGGCCGGTGCGCGCGGACAGCGCCTCGGCGGTCGACCGGGCGCGGCCGAGGTCCGAGGCGATGATCCGCGTCGGGGCGTACCGGCTGGCGAGCGCGGCCGCGGCCGTCTCGGCCTGCCAGACGCCCACGTCGTCCAGCGGGATGTCCGACTGGCCCTGCAGGCGCGCCGCGGCGTTGTGCGCGGTGCGCCCGTGCCGCCAGAGGACGACGCGCCCGGCGGTCACTCCCCCGCCCCGTCGCCCTCGGGGGTGCCGTGCACGTCGGCCGGCAGCTCGATGACCGGGCAGTCCTTCCACAGGCGCTCGAGCGCGTAGTAGGTGCGGTCCTCGGCGTGCTGCACGTGCACGACGACGTCGCCGAAGTCGATGAGGACCCAGCGGCCCTCGGACTTGCCCTCGCGGCGCAGCGGCTTGGCGCCGAGCTTGTGCAGCGACTCCTCGACGGCGTCGACGATCGCGCCGACCTGCCGCTCGTTGGTGCCGGAGGCGATCAGGAACGCGTCGGTCAGCACGAGCTGCCCGCTGACGTCCAGGGCGATGATCTCCTGGGCCTTGAGGTCGGCGGCGGCGCGGGCCGCCGCCACGGTGAGCTCGATGGCGCGGTCGGTGGCCGACACGGGTCTCCTCGGGGTGGTTCGGGTGGGTCGGGTGCTGCAGGTCAGGGTGCGGGCGCGGCGTCCGGCGCCGTCGCCGCGGCGGCGGGCACGTCGGGCCCTGCGCCGTTGGTCGCGGTGTTCGCGACGAAGATGATGAGGAAGCCGAGCACGAACGCGACGACCGCCAGGATGATCCACTGCAGCCAGGTGTACGGCAGGGGCTTGCGCAGCCGCTCGGGCTGCTCGTCGATCTCGTCGATCTCCTCGTCCGCGTGCACGCCGCGGAGCATGTCGCCGGTGGCGTCGGTGATCTCGGCCTCGTCCTCGGGCAGCGGCGCGGGCGCCATCGCGCGCAGCAGGCTCTGCCACTGCGGGACGGGGGCCTCGTCGTCGTCCTCGGCGGCCGTCCGCGGCGCGGGGGCGGCCGGGGCCGGTGCCGCGGAGGCCGACGTCGCAGGCGCCGTGCGCGCGGGGCCGGCGGGCGACCGGTCCTGCGTCGCCGGGGCGGCCGGCACCGCGGAGCCCCGGGTAGTCGCGGTCGAGGCGGACGCGGTCGCGGCGCTCGCGGCGGCGGAGCCGGTCGTCGGCAGCGCCGTCGTCCCGGTACCGGCCGGCGCGGCGTCGCCGGGCACCGGGCGCCAGGACGCGCCGGAGGCGGTCCACGAGGAGGTCCCGGCAGCGCGCTGCTGACCGGGTGACGCCGGGCTCGAGCCGGGCGCGGCGGGACGCTGCTGCCCCGGGGCCGCCGGCGCCGGGCCGGGCGCGGCGGACGCGCCCGCGGCGGCGGTCGGCGACGCGGCACCGGCACCGGTCGACGGCGCGGCGGGCGGCCACGAGCGGCCGGGCGAGCTCGTGGCGCTCCGGCGGGCGGGCTGCTGGTCCGGCGCCGGGGAGGCCGCGGACCGCTCGGCGGCCGGCGCCTGGCCGGGGACGGCCGCACCGGTCCGGGCCCACGGCGCGGGCGCGCCCGAGGGTGCGGCACCGGCCGGGGCACCCGGCGTCGCGGGTGCGGGTGCGGCCGGCGAGCCGGCCGAGGGCGCGCGGTCCCCGCGCCCGGAGATCCGGGACGGCCCGGCAGCGGGCCGGGCGGGGCCGGCCGCGGGCGACGGGGGCGCACCGGCGCCCGCCGGGGACGACGGCGCGGCCGGCGACGGCGCGCCGGACCCGCCGGCATCCCGCTGGGCCGCAGCCCACAGGTCGGGCACGCGTGGAGCCGCCGCGGGGGACGACGGGCGCGGGGCCGCGGCGGCACCGGCACCGGCACGAGCGCCCGTGGCGCCGGCGCCAGCGCCCGCAGCGCCAGCGCCCGCAGCACCAGCACCCGCGGCACCGGCACCCGCGGCGCCGGCACCCGACGCGCCCGCACCGCCCTGCGGCGCGTCCGACGACCGGATCGACCGCCGCGTGCGCGCGGGCTGCTCGGGCTGGAGGCCGGGCACCTGGTACGGCGCGGCGGACCCGTCCGGCCCGACGGCAGACACGGGCTGGTTGCGCAGCGCGCGCCGCGAGGACGGCGACGCGCCGGAGGGCGCTGGGCCGGCCGGGCTCGCAGGGGCAGCCGGGCTCGCAGGCGCAGCCGGGCTCGTCGCAGGCGTGGCCGGCGCCGGCGCCGCAGCACCCGACCTCCGTGCGCCCGCACCGGCCGCCCCGCTCGTGGGCCCGGACGTCGGCGTGCCGCCCGACGGCGCAGCCGCACCGCCGGCCGCCCGGCCGACGCCGCGCGCCGGGGTCGCCTGACCGGCCTCGGGCGCGGCGGACGCCGCGGCGGCGCGCTCCTGCTCCGCGAGCCGCGCGGCCTCGCGCTCCCGCAGCTCCCGTCGGGTCAGCGGGCTGCCGGACGAGCTCATCTCGGGGCCTCCTCGGGACCGGGGGCGCGGCGGGCGATCTCGTGGATCACGACTCGCTCCCCCGGTACAGACCGTGCTTCGCGATGTACTGGACGACGCCGTCCGGCACCAGGTACCAGACGGGCTTGCCGCCGCGCGCGCGGGCGCGCACGTCGGTGGACGAGATGGCGAGCGCCGGGATCTCCCACTGGCTCACCCGGTCGGCGGGGAGGCCGTCGGTCGTCAGCGTGTGCCCGGGCCGGGTCACGGCCACGAACTGCGCACGCTCGAAGAGCTCGGGCGAGTCCTTCCAGGTGAGGATCTGCTCGATGGCGTCCGCGCCGGTGATGAAGTACAGGTCGGCGTCGGGCCGCTCGTGCGCGAGGTCCCGCAGGGTGTCGACGGTGTACGTCAGGCCGGGCCGGTCGATGTCGACGCGGCTGACGGTGAACCGCGGGTTCGACGCCGTCGCGATGACGGTCATGAGGTACCGGTGCTCGGCCGGCGTGACGTCGACGTCCTGCTTGAAGGACGGCGCACCGGTCGGCACGAACACGACCTCGTCGAGGTCGAACCGCGCGGCGACCTCGCTGGCGGCGACGAGGTGGCCGTGGTGGATGGGGTCGAAGGTGCCGCCCATCACGCCCAGCCGGGCTCGTCGCTGCGTCATCGGATGCGGGTCCCCGTCTGCTGCCGGCTCAGTCGTGGCGCGTGCCGACGCTCCGGAAGGCGAAGGTCACGAGCAGCAGGGCGATGAGGACGCCGAAGGCGGTGATGCCGAACACCACGGGCGAGAACGGCAGCTCGGTCGTGTGCTCGGCGGCGGTCTCGGCGACGCGCAGCGCAGCGTTCACGTGGTCCTCCCGGACGGGTCGAAGTGAGGGTCAAGTGTCGCACGTCCGGCGGGTCGCCCGCCGGACGCGGGGTCAGGGCCGCACGTGCCCGTCGCCGTGCACCACCCACTTGGTGGTGGTCAGCTCGCCGAGGCCCATCGGCCCGCGGGCGTGCAGCTTCTGGGTGGAGATGCCGATCTCCGCGCCGAGCCCCAGCTGGCCGCCGTCGGTGAACCGCGTCGAGGCGTTCACCATGACGGCCGCGGAGTCGACCTCGGCGACGAACCGCTCGGAGGCGGCCAGGTCGCGGGTGACGATCGCCTCGGTGTGGCCGGAGCTCCAGGTGCGGATGTGGTCCAGCGCCGTGTCCAGGTCGTCGACGACGCGCACCGCGAGGTCGAGCGACAGGTACTCGGTCGCCCAGTCCTCGTCGGTGGCGGGCACGACCTCGACCCCGGCGGGCGCGGCGGCGGCGGTCGCGGCGTCGCCGTGCACGGTCACGCCGGCCTCCGCCAGCGCGGTCAGCGCGGACGGCAGGAACGCGTCGGCGGCGTCGCGGTGCACGAGCAGCGTCTCGGCGGCGTTGCACACCCCGACGCGCTGGGTCTTGGCGTTCAGCAGGATCGGCAGCGCGACGGCCGGGTCCGCGGTGGCGTCCACGTAGACGTGCACGTTGCCGACGCCGGTCTCGATCACGGGCACGGTGGCCTCGCGGACGACGGTCTGGATGAGGCCGGCGCCGCCGCGCGGCACCAGGACGTCGACGAGCCCGCGCGCGTGCATGAGCGCGACGCCGCCGGCGCGGCCCCAGGGGTCGACCGACTGCACGAGGTCGGCAGGCAGGCCCTGCGCCTCGAGCGCGGCGCGCAGCACGTCGACGATCACGGCGTTGCTGCGGGCCGCCGCCGAGCCGCCGCGCAGCACGACCGCGTTGCCGCTCTTGAGCGTCAGGCCCACGGCGTCGACCGTGACGTTCGGCCGCGCCTCGTAGATCATCCCGACGACGCCCATCGGCACGCGCACCTGGCGCATCCGCAGGCCGTTCGGCAGCGTCGAGCCGCGCACGACCTCGCCGACGGGGTCGGGCAGCGCCGCGACCTCGCGCAGCGCGCCGGCGATCGCCTCGATCCGCGCGGGGGTCAGGGCGAGCCGGTCGAGCAGGCCGTCCGAGATCCCGTCCGCGCGGCCGCGGTCCAGGTCCTCGGCGTTGGCGGCGACGATCGCGTCGGCGTGCGCGACCAGGGCGTCGGCGAGCGCGTGCAGCGCCGCGTCCTTGGCGCCGCGGGTCGCGACGGCCAGGGCGCGGGACGCCTCCTTGGCGCGCCGGGCCACGGCGAGCACCTGGGCGGTGACGTCGTCGGCCGACGGCGCGGCGGGCACGGCGGAGGGCTGGGCCCCGTCCGTGGCCGGGGCGTCGAGCGAGGTGGTCATCGCACCAGCCTAGTCCCGGACGCGCGGGCGTCCCGCGGGCGTCTCAGCGCCGGCGCGACCCGGCTCAGCGCCGGCGCCGCACCAGCACCAGGTCGTCGCGGTGCACGAGCTCGCGGTCGTACCCCTCGCCCAGCTCGGCGCGGAGCTCGGACGTGCTCCGGCCCAGCAGGTCGGGCGCCTCCTGCGACGAGTACGCGACCAGCCCGCGCGCCACCACCGTGCCGTCGGCGGCGACGATCTCCACCGGGTCGCCGGCCTCGAACTCGCCGTGGACCGCGGTCACCCCGGCGGGCAGCAGCGACGTGCCCCGCTCGACGACGGCCTTCACCGCGCCGTCGTCCAGCACGAGCCGCCCGTGCGTCCGCGCGGCGTACGCCAACCACATCAGCCGGGTCGAGGCGCGCTTGCCGGTGGCCGCGAACCAGGTGCCGACGTCCTTGCCGGCCAGCGCCGGGGCGACCTGCGCGGCCGAGGTCAGCACGACCGGCACGCCCGAGGCCGTCGCGATCGCCACCGACTCGAGCTTGGTCACCATGCCGCCGGTGCCGACCCGGGACCCGCGCGCGGACACGTCGATCCCGTCCAGGTCCTTGGGTCCGCGCACCTCGGCGATGCGGCGCGAGCCCTCGCGGTCCGGCGGCCCGGTGTACAGCCCGTCGACGTCCGTCAGCAGCGCCATCGCGTCGGCGTGCACCAGGTGCGACACCAGCGCGGCCAGCCGGTCGTTGTCGCCGAACCGGATCTCGTCCGTGGCGACCGTGTCGTTCTCGTTGACGATCGGCACGACGCCGAGGTCGAGCAGCCGCTCCAGCGCGCGCTGCGCGTTGCGGTACTGGGTGCGCCGCATCGTGTCGTCGGCGGTGAGCAGCACCTGGCCGACCCGCAGCCCGTGCTCGTGGAACGCGCGGGTGTAGTGCGCGACCAGCAGCCCCTGCCCCACCGACGCCGCGGCCTGCTGGGTCGCGAGGTCCCGGGGCCGCCGAGCGAGGCCGAGCGGGTCCATGCCGGTCGCGATCGCGCCGGACGACACCAGGACGACCTGGTGCCCGCCGTTCACCCGGGCGGCGAGCACGTCGACGAGCGCCCGCAACCGGGCCGGGTCGAGCTTGCCGTCGCCGTCCGTGAGCGACGAGGAGCCGACCTTGACCACCACGCGGCGGACCTCGGGCAGCAGGCGGCGGTCGGACAGGGCGGCGGCACTCACGGGGAGCATCATCCCCCGGGCGCGGACCGGGACGGGGTCGCGTTCGCGGACCGGGACGCCTCACACCTGCCGACAGTGGAACGTCGTGACGAACACGCCCTCGGCGTGTCGGTCACGACGTTCCACTGTCGACCGGGCGCAGCCCGGGAACGGGTCGGGTCAGTCCTCGCGCCAGAGGCCGGCCTCGCGCTCGGTCCACAGCTCCGCGCGCGCCTCCGCCTTGGCGTCCATGCGCTCCTTGTACTCCTGGCGCTTCTGCCCGCGGGTCGGCCGGCTCTGGTCCTCCAGCCGCGCGTCGGAGCCGCGGGGGCCGCCGAGCAGCTCGGACCCGGTCATCAGCGTCGGCTCCCAGTCGAAGACGACCGCGTTGGGCCCGTCGCCGATGACGACCTCGGCGCCCGCGACGGCGCCGGCCTTGAGCAGCTTCTCCTCGACGCCGAGCCGCGCCAGGCGGTCGGCCAGGTAGCCCACGGCCTCGTCGTTGGCGAAGTCGGTCTGCCGGACCCAGCGCTCGGGCTTGGTGCCGCGGACCTGGAAGTACTCGTGGTCGCCGTCCTGGCGGCGCGCGACCGTGAACCCGGCCTCGTCGACGGCCTTCGGCCGCAGCACGACGCGGGTGGCCTCGGGGGCCGGCGCGTCGCGGCGGGCCTGCTCGACGACCTCCGCCAGCGCGAACGTCAGCGGGCGCAGGCCCTCGTGGCTCGCGGTGGAGACCTCGAACACGCGGAGCCCGCGCGCCTCGAGCTCCGGGCGCACCAGGTCGGCGAGCTCGCGCGCCTCCGGGACGTCGATCTTGTTCAGGACGACCATGCGCGGGCGCTCGGTCAGCGGCACGCGCCCGCCCTCGATGCCGATGTCCCCCGCGTACGCGGCGAGCTCGGCCTCGATGACGTCGAGGTCGGTGAGCGGGTCGCGGCCCGGCTCGAGCGTCGCGCAGTCGAGGACGTGCACCAGGACGGCGCACCGCTCGACGTGCCGGAGGAACTCCAGGCCGAGGCCCTTGCCCTCGCTGGCGCCCGGGATCAGGCCCGGGACGTCGGCGACGGTGTACCGCGCGTCGCCGGCCTGCACGACGCCGAGGTTCGGGACCAGGGTCGTGAACGGGTAGTCGGCGATCTTCGGGCGCGCGGCGGACATCGCGGCGACCAGCGACGACTTGCCGGCGCTCGGGAAGCCCACCAGCGCGACGTCGGCGATCGTCTTGAGCTCGAGCACGACGTCGCGGGCGTCGCCCGGCTCGCCGAGGAGCGCGAAGCCCGGGGCCTTGCGGCGCGGGGACGACAGCGCGGCGTTGCCGAGGCCGCCGTGGCCGCCCTCGGCGACGACGAACGTGGCGCCGGCGCCGACCAGGTCGGCCAGCACCTCGCCGTCGGCGGACTTCACGACGGTGCCGTCGGGCACCGGGAGGACGAGGTCCTGGCCCGTCGAGCCCTGGCGGTGGTCGCCCATGCCCTGGGTGCCGGACGGGGCGTGCCGGTGCGGCGCGTGGTGGTAGTCGAGCAGGGTCGTGACCTGCGGGTCGACGACCAGGATCACGCTGCCGCCGTTGCCGCCGTTGCCCCCGTCGGGGCCGGCGAGCGGCTTGAACTTCTCGCGGTGGATGGACGCGCAGCCGTGGCCGCCGTCCCCGCCGCTGGCGTGCAGGACGACTCGGTCGACGAACGCGGCCATGTGCGGGTGGTTCCTTCCTGGACGGACGGAGGGGCGCACCGCGTCGTGCGGTGCGCCCCTCCGGCCAGCGTGCTGGGGGTGCGGCGGTGTCAGCCCGCCGTCACGATGTCGATGACCTTGCGGCCACGACGGGTGCCGAACTGCACCGCACCGGCGGCGAGCGCGAACAGGGTGTCGTCGCCGCCACGGCCGACGTTCACGCCGGGGTGGAAGTGCGTGCCGCGCTGGCGGACGATGATCTCGCCGGCGTTGACGACCTGGCCGCCGAAGCGCTTGACGCCGAGACGCTGGGCGTTGGAGTCACGACCGTTGCGCGAGGAGCTCGCGCCCTTCTTGTGTGCCATCTCAGGCCTGCTTTCCTGCGGTGCTGTCTACGGGAGGAGTCACGGGCCGGCAGGCCCGCGAGGTCACTTGATGCCGGTGACCTTGAGGCGGGTGAGCGCCTGACGGTGGCCCTGGCGGCGGCGGTAGCCGGTCTTGTTCTTGTACCGCAGGATGTCGATCTTCGGGCCCTTCTCGTCCCGGACGACCTCCGCGGTGACCTTGATCTTGGCGAGCGCCGCGGCGTCCGACGTCACGGCGGTGCCGTCGACGAGGAGGAGCGCGGGCAGCTCGACGGTCTCGCCGGCCGCGGCCGCGAGCCGGTCGACGACGACGACGTCGCCGACGGCGACCTTCTCCTGGCGGCCGCCGGCCTTCACGATCGCGTACACCACGTTGCTGCTCATCTCTGCTCGTCGAACTACAGGTTCAGGGGCGCCCCGCCCTGCTGCCGGTCCCGGCGCGCCACCGCGGTGGCCGCGGAGCTCGGGAGGTCGGCGCCGCTGGGGCGTCACGCACGAACGGTGCCTCTGCGCAGCGACCCGGGGTCAACCGGGCTCACCATCAGAGCGCACCGACGTTCAAGGATACGCAGACCCTCCGAGAGGGTCAAACCGCCTCCTGTCGGGCCCGCGCGCGGGGCGCGGGCCTGTCTCTTCTCCCCCCCTTACGCTTCCGACGAAAGCCAT
>NZ_JBYTEP010000055.1:0-3087 GCF_058792015.1 Cellulomonas sp. EB106-03-03-XG116 | reverse complement strand
CCTCCGCGGTGGCCTCGCCCCCGACGAGGCGGTCAGGACGCGTCGTCCTCGGGGTCGGACTCGGTGCCGGACAGCTCGAACAGGCCCGGGTCGACCGGGGTCAGCTCGAGGTGCGGCTCGCCGGCGGCCGGGGCCCCGGCGGGCTGCTCCGGGGACCGCGCGGCGAGGTCGCCCAGCGCCGCGAGCACGTCCAGGGCCGGCTTCCCGTCCGCGGGGGCGCCCGCGGCCGCCTCGACCGCGGCCGGGGCCTCGGCGGGCGCCTCAGGGGCCGCCTGGGCGGCGGGTGCCGCCTGCTGCTCCCCCGCGTCGCCGTGCGCCGCGTGCTCCTCGCCGTCGTGCGCGTGGGCGTGCGCCGCGGCCGCCGCGATGGTCGCGAGCGTGGCCTTGACCGCGTCCCGCGCCTCCGGCAGCACCGGGACGGCCGGCGTCGCGGCCGGCGCGGGCGCCTGCTCCTTGCCGCCACCACGCTTGCGGCGCGGCTTCTTGGCCTCGCCGCCGTTGTCCGCCGGCTGCTGGGGTGCGCCCGCCTCCGGCTTGTGGTTGTGCCGCTCCACCGGCTCGGCGTGCACGATGAAGCCGCGGCCGTTGCAGTGCTCGCAGGTCTCGGAGAACGCCTCGACCAGGCCCTGGCCGACCCGCTTGCGGGTCATCTGCACCAGGCCGAGCGAGGTGACCTCGGCCACCTGGTGCTTGGTCCGGTCCCGGCCCAGGCACTCGACGAGGCGGCGCAGCACCAGGTCGCGGTTCGACTCGAGCACCATGTCGATGAAGTCGATGACGATGATGCCGCCGATGTCCCGGAGCCGGAGCTGGCGGACGATCTCCTCCGCGGCCTCCAGGTTGTTCCGGGTGACGGTCTCCTCGAGGGTGCCGCCCGCGCCGGTGAACTTGCCGGTGTTGACGTCGACGACCGTCATGGCCTCGGTGCGGTCGATGACCAGCGAGCCGCCCGAGGGCAGCCAGACCTTGCGGTCCATGCCCTTGGCGAGCTGCTCGTCCACGCGGTGGTCCGCGAACACGTCGCCGGTGCCGGTGTACTTCGACACCTTCTCGGCCAGGTCGGGGGCCAGCTCGCCGATGTAGCCGGAGATCGTCGACCACGCCTCGTCGCCCTGGACGACCAGGGAGGAGAAGTCGTCGTTGAAGATGTCGCGGACCACGCGGATCGCCAGGTCCGGCTCGCCCTGGAGCAGCGCCGGCGCGTTCGCGGTCTTGGACTTCTTCTCGATCGCCTCCCACTGCGACTGCAGGCGGGCGATGTCGGCGCGCAGCTCGTCCTCGGACGCGCCCTCGGCGGCCGTGCGCACGATGACGCCGGCGGAGTCGGGGACCACCTCGCGCAGGATCTTCTTCAGGCGCGCGCGCTCGGGCTCCGGCAGCTTGCGGCTGATGCCGGTCATGCCGCCGCCCGGCACGTACACGAGGTACCGGCCGGCCAGGGTGATCTGCGACGTCAGGCGGGCGCCCTTGTGGCCGATCGGGTCCTTGGTGACCTGGACCAGCACGGAGTCGCCGGACTTCAGCGCCTGCTCGATGCGGCGCGGCTGGCCGCCCTCGAGGCCCGCGGCGTCCCAGTTGACCTCGCCGGCGTAGAGCACGGCGTTGCGGCCCTTGCCCACGTCGACGAACGCCGCCTCCATGCTCGGCAGCACGTTCTGCACGCGGCCGAGGTAGACGTTGCCGGCCATCGACACCTGCGCCTGCCGGGACACGTAGTGCTCGACGAGCACGCCGTCCTCGAGCACGGCGATCTGGGTCTTGCCGTGCGCCTCGCGCACGATCATCGACCGCTCGACCGACTCGCGGCGGGCCAGGAACTCGGCCTCCGTGATGATCTGGCGGCGGCGGCCCGCGTCGCGGCCCTCGCGGCGGCGCTGGCGCTTGGCCTCCAGGCGGGTGGACCCGCGCAGCGCGGTGACCTCGTCCCCGCCGCGCGACGACGACCGGCGCGACGGCTGCTGCTGCTGCTGCTCGCCGGCGTCGTCCCCGCCCCCGCGGCCCGAGCGGCGGCGGCGCCGGCGACGGCGGCTGCTGCCGCCCTGCTCGTCGCCCTCGGCCTGCTCGTCGCCCTCGTCCTCGCGGTCCTCGGCGTCCTCGGCCTGCTCGTCGCCCTCGTCGGACGGCTGCTCGGCGTCGTCCTCGCCCTGCTCGGCGTCCGGGCCCCCGCGCGAGCGGCGGCCACGGCCGCCCCGGCGACGGCGGCGGCGCGGGGCGTTCTCGTCGCCCTCGTCCTCGGCGCGGTCGGCGGCGGCCTCCTCGGCGTCCTCGTCCGCCTCGTCGGCGGCGGCGGCCTCGACGGCGGCGGCGTCCTCGGCCTCGACGGCGTCGGTGGTCTCCTCGGCGGCGGCCTCGGCGCGCTCGGCGCGCGAGCGGCCCCGGCGGCCGCGGCGGCGCGACGGGACGGCCTGCTCCTCGGCGGCGGCGTCCTGCGGGGCCTCGGCCTCGGCGGCGGCGGCCTCGGCGGCCTGCGCGGCCTCGAGCTCGGCCTGCGCCGCGGCGGAGATCGCCTCGGGCGAGCCGGACGGGGCCTGCGCGCGGCGCCGGCGGCGCGGGGTCTCGGGCGCCTGGAACAGCAGGGCCGTCGTGGCGAGCCGCGCCGACGCGGCGCGGTCCTGGTCGGCCTTCGGGCCGGCGGGCTGCCGGGTGGCGGGCTTGTCGGCAACGGGCTTGTCGGCTGCGGGCTGCTGCGTGGCGGCGGCCGGCTGCGCGGCGGCGGGCTGCTCAGCGGCGGTGGCGGCCTGCTCGGCGGCCTCCGGCGCGGCGGCGTCCGGCGCCCCGGCCTTGCGGGAGCCCGACCGGCGGCCGCGGGACCGGCGGGCCGGCTCGCGCTCGGGGGCGGACTGGCTGCGGCCGAGCTCGGCGAGCACGTCCAGGCGGCTCTCCGGCGCGGCGGCCGACGTCTCCTCGGCCTGCTCGACGGCCTCGGCGACCTGCTCGTCCTCGGGCTGCTCGATGACGGCGTCCGCGTCCTCGACCTCGTCGACGGCGGGCGCCTCGACCGGCGTCGCCTCGACGGCGGGCGCGGCGGCCGGCTCCGCGGCGGGCGCGGCCGGCTCCGGGGCTGTCTCTTCTCCCCATCTCCAAGCC
>NZ_JBYTEP010000054.1:0-26634 GCF_058792015.1 Cellulomonas sp. EB106-03-03-XG116 | reverse complement strand
ACGGCCTTCGTCGGCAGCGTCAGATGTGGAGAAGAGACAGGCCCCTGCGGGCGCGGGTCGGTGCGGACATGCGGATCCCCCTGCGTGCGGGCGCGCGGCGCCCGGTCGTGCGGTGCTGCGGGTGACCGGCGGCGCCGGCGGCGGGCCGGTGGCGCGGGGGCGACGTCGCTCCCGCGGACTGCCGCGACGGGCGCGGCGCGCGGTGGTGCGGGGTGGTGGTGCGCGGTGGTGCGGTCGGCGCCGGCCCGCGGGCACGGGCGCCTGCTGCCGCGGTCTCGTCACGCGGCGTCGCCCGGTCCCCCGGGCGGACGGCGGGCCGTGCCCGCACGTCCACCATCGACAACGCACGCCGCCCCGTGAGCCCTCCGCCCCACCGTGTGCCGCCGCTCACACCGGACGCCCCGCGCGGTGGCCCGCCCAGGGGGCAACCGACGCGTCGAGGGGGTAGCTCCCGGGTACTCGCTCGACGCGTCGGCTACCCCCTCGGCGCCGGGCGGCGGCCCGGAGTCGGGCGGCGGCCCGTCGTCCGCCCCGGGACCGCTCGCCGCGCGCGACCGCACCGGCGCGCCGATACTCGGCCCGGTGACCACCGACGCCAGCACCGACGCCAGCACCGACCGCTCCCCCGGCCTGCGCCGGGCCGTGACCGGTCCGCTGCTGTTCCTGTTCATCCTCGGCGACGTGCTGGGCGCGGGCGTGTACGCGCTGGTCGGCGAGCTCGGCGCCGAGGCGGGTGGCGCCATCTGGCTGCCGCTGCTGGTCGCGCTGGGCATGGCCCTGCTCACCGCGGCCTCGTACGCCGAGCTCGTCACCAAGTACCCGAAGGCGGGCGGCTCGGCGGTGTTCGCGCAGCGCGCGTTCGGCAGCCCGCTGGTGTCGTTCCTCGTCGGCTTCTGCATGCTCGCGGCGGGCGTCACCTCGGCGGCGGGCCTGGCGCTGGCGTTCGGCGGCGACTACCTCTCGGTGTTCCTCGACCTGCCGCCGGTGCTCACCGCGGTCGTGTTCCTGGCCCTCGTGGCGGCGCTGAACATGCGCGGCATCCAGGAGTCGCTGCGCGCGAACGTGGTCATGACGTCGATCGAGCTGTCCGGCCTGGTCCTCGTCGTGATCCTGGGCGCCGTCGTCCTCGGCCGCGGCGACGGCGACCCCGGTCGGGTGCTGGAGCTGCCCGCGGAGACCTCCTGGGCCGCCGCCGTCCTGGGCGGGGCGCTGATCGCGTTCTACTCGTTCGTCGGGTTCGAGACGTCCGCGAACCTGGCCGAGGAGGTCCGGGACGTCCGCCGCGTGTACCCGCGCGCGCTGTTCGGGGCCCTGCTCGCCGCGGGCGTGGTCTACCTGCTGGTCGGGCTCGTCGCGCCGGCCGTCGTCGCGCCGGAGGACCTCGCCGCCTCGAGCGGGCCGCTGCTCGAGGTGGTCCGCGCCGCCGGCGGCGTGCCGCTCGAGATCTTCTCCGCGGTGGCGCTGGTCGCGGTCGCGAACGGGGCGCTGCTGACGATGATCATGGCCAGCCGCCTCACCTACGGGATGGCGCAGGAGGGGCTGCTGCCGCCGGTGCTCGGGCGCGTGCTGCCGGGACGCCGCACCCCGTGGGTCGCCATCGTGGTGACCACCGTCGTGGCGATGGTGCTGGCCGCCACCGGCGAGCTCGTGGACCTCGCGTCCACGGTCGTCCTGCTCCTGCTGTTCGTCTTCCTCAGCACCAACGTGGCGGTGCTGGTCCTGCGCCGGGACCGGGTGGACCACCCGCACTTCCGGGCCTGGACGGCGCTGCCGGTGCTGGCGGTCGTCACCTGCGTCGTGCTGCTGACCCAGCAGGAGGCGCGGCACTGGGCGCTCGCCGGGGTGCTGCTCGCGGTCGGCCTGGTGCTGCACCTGGTGACGCGCCGCGCGAGCCGGAGGGCTCCGGTCGACGCCGACGCGGACTCCGACGCCGCCGCGCGCTGACCTGCGCGGACGCCGCGGTCCGCCCCGCCCGGGACGTTCGTCCCGGCGGGGCGGAATAGATCGGCGCACGCCCTCGTTGGGGCGCAAGTACATGCAAACGCATCGACTTGAGGAGCGCGAGATGCAGTTCGGAGTCTTCACGGTCAGCGACATCACGCCTGACCCCCACACGGGCCGCGCGCCCGACGACACCGAGCGCGTCCGGTCGATCCTCGCGATCGCCGAGCACGCGGAGGAGGTCGGCCTCGACGTCTTCGCGACCGGCGAGCACCACAACCCGCCGTTCGTCGCGTCGTCCCCGACCACGATGCTCGGCTACCTGGCCGGGCGCACCAAGAACATCGTGCTGTCGACCGCCACGACCCTGATCACCACGAACGACCCGGTCCGGCTGGCCGAGGAGTACGCGATGCTCCAGGTCATCTCCGACGGCCGGATGGACCTCATGATGGGCCGCGGCAACACCGGCCCCGTGTACCCGTGGTTCGGCCAGGACATCCGCCAGGGCATCCCGCTGGCGATCGAGAACTACGCCCTGCTCCGCCGCCTCTGGGAGGAGGAGGTCGTCGACTGGGAGGGCAAGTTCCGCACGCCGCTGCAGGGCTTCACCTCGACCCCGCGGCCGCTGGACGGCGTCCCGCCGTTCGTGTGGCACGGCTCGATCCGCAGCCCCGAGATCGCCGAGCAGGCCGCCTACTACGGCGACGGCTTCTTCCACAACAACATCTTCTGGCCGATGAGCCACACCAAGCAGATGGTGCAGTTCTACCGGCAGCGGTTCGAGCACTACGGCCACGGCCGCGCGGACCAGGCGATCGTCGGCCTCGGCGGCCAGGTGTTCATGCGGAAGAACTCGCAGGACGCCGTGGACGAGTTCCGGCCGTACTTCGACAACGCGCCGGTCTACGGCCACGGCCCCTCGCTGGAGGACTTCTCCGCGCAGACGCCGCTGACCGTCGGGTCGCCGCAGCAGGTCATCGACCGGTACGCCGCGATGCGGCACGAGGTCGGCCACTACCAGCGCCAGCTGTTCCTCATCGACCACGCGGGCCTGCCGCTCAAGACGGTCCTCGAGCAGCTCGACATCCTGGGCGGCGAGGTCGTCCCGGTGCTCCGCAAGGAGATGGAGTCCGACCGCCCCGCCGACGTCCCGTCCGGCCCGCCGACGCACGCCGAGCGCGTCGCGAAGGCCCGCGCCGCCGGCCAGGTGCACGAGCAGACCGTCGCCGCCGCCGACCACTGGACCGGGAAGACGGCCGAGGACGACGCCGCGGCCGCCGACGCCGTCACCGCCCGGCAGGGCGCCGCGTTCGGTCTCTGACCGGAGGAACAACCCCGTCGGGTGGACGGTTCTGACCGACACGCCGTCGGCGTGTCCGGCCGGATCGTCCACCCGGCGACCGAGCACCACCCCGCGCACCACCCAGCAGGACCCCGAAGGAGCACGCCATGACCCAGCGCTCGATCGTCGCGCTGTCGGCCGGCCTCGGCCAGCCGTCCTCGACCCGTCTGCTCGCCGACCGCCTCGCCGAGGCGACCGCGACCGAGCTCGCCGACCGCGGGCAGCGCCCGGAGGTCCGCGTCGTCGAGCTGCGCGACCACGCGCACGACATCGTGAACGCGATGCTGACCGGCGTGCCCAGCCCCGCGCTGGCCGAGGTGATCGAGGCCGTGACCGGCGCCGACGCGCTCATCGCGGTGACCCCGCTGTTCACGACGACGTACTCGGGCCTGTTCAAGTCGTTCGTCGACATCCTGGACAAGGACTCGCTCGTCGGCCTGCCGGTGCTGCTCGGCGCGACCGGCGGCACCTCCCGGCACTCGCTCGCGCTCGAGTACTCCATCCGCCCGCTGTTCACCTACCTGCGGGCCGACGTCGCGACGACCTCGGTGTTCGCCGCGACCGACGACTGGGCCTCCGGCGCCACCGCCGACGAGCCGAGCCCGCTGCCCGCGCGCATCCGCCGCGCCGGCGCCGAGCTCGCCACGACCGTCGCCGCCCGCGGGCCCCGCGGGCCGCAGGACCCGTTCGCCGGCGCCCCGTCCTTCGCGGACCTGCTCGGCGGCTGACCCGCGCGCCGGCGGGCGGCCGCGGGCGTCAGTCGCGCGCGACGAGCACCACGGTCGCGTCGTCGTCCGACGCCGGGTCCCGCAGCCGCGCGACGAGCGCGTCCAGGTCCCCCGGCACCGGGCGGCCGACCGCCTCGAGCGTCCGGTCCAGCGTGACCCGCAGCGACTCGCGGCGCCGCTCGATCACCCCGTCGGTGAGGAGCAGCAGCCCGTCGCCCGGCGCCAGCGTCGTCCGGCCGGCGGCGGGCTCCCCGATCAGCAGGCCGATGAGGGGCGAGCCGAGCACCGGCTCCCACGCCGCGGTGCCGTCCGCGCGGACGACGAGCGGCGGCAGGTGCCCGGCCCCGGCGTACTCGACCTCCCCCGTGGCCGGGTCGAGCAGGACGACGGCCATGGTCGCCATCTGCCCCGGCAGCGTCCACCGCGCGAGCGCGGCGACCCGGGACAGCACCACGGCCGGCGGCGCGGCGTCGAGCAGGTAGGCGCGGGTCGCGTTGCGCAGCTGGCCCATCGCCGCGGCGGTCGCGAGGCCGTGGCCCGTGACGTCGCCGATCGTGAGCGCGAGCCGGCCGTCGGCCAGCCGCAGCACGTCGTACCAGTCGCCGCCGACCTGGCCGGTGCCGGCGGGCTCGTACCGCGCGTCCAGCGACCAGCCCGCGACGAACGGGAGCGAGGTGGGCAGCAGCGTCCGCTGGATCGCCCGCGCGGCGTTGACCTCGGCCCGCCCGCGGCGGAACAGCGCCTCCACGAGGTAGGTCCGCAGGTCGGCCGCGTTCTGCACGTGCTGGTCGTCCCACGGCAGCGAGCGCCCGCGGACCTGCTCGCGCCACAGGTCGAACGACTGCCGCGGGCCGAGCCGCACGCCGTCGCCCTCCGGCACCGCGATCATCTTGTGGTTCGGGTCCCCGCCCCAGTCGACGGTCCGCACCACCTCGCCGCGGAGCCAGACGACGGTCCCGCCGTCGGGCAGGGCGAGGGCCACCGCGCCGGCGATCCCGGGCACGTCGGGCGCGCCGGGCTCGTCCGGCAGCCGGTCGGTGGCGAGCACCTCGTCCACCGAGGAGGCCCAGGCCGCGAGCCTGCGGCACGACGCCGGGTCCGGGACGTCGCCCCGGGTGAGCACGTCCGTGCCGACGCTGACCACCACGCCGGCGGCGGGGACCAGCGTGAGCAGGTCGTCGGTCCGCGTCAGCGCCTGGGCCAGCCGCACCTCCTCGTCGCGGCTCGCGCCGACGAGCCGGGCCAGCACGCCGGACGCCCGGCGGCTCTCCACCAGCGCGTCCTCCTCGACCTGCGCGACCAGGCGGGCGGACAGCGCGACGCCGAGGAACTCGGCCGCCGCGCGCACGCCGTAGGACGGCGCGTGCGGGCCGGAGTAGTGGTGGCACGCCACCATGCCCCAGAGCTTCCCGTCCCGGAGCAGCGAGATCGACATCGACGCCCGCACGCCCATGTTCCGCAGGTACTCGCAGTGGATCGGCGAGACGGAGCGCAGCGTGGCGTACGTCAGGTCCAGCGGCCGGCCCGACAGCGGGTCGACCGTCGGCACGACCGGCACCGGCGTGTAGTCGACGTCGGAGATCAGCCGGATCCAGCTCTTCTCGTACATCGCCCTCGCCTGCGCGGGGATGTCGGAGGCCGGGTAGTGCAGCCCCAGGAACGGGTCGAGGTCGCGGCGCTTCGCCTCGGCGACGACCTCGCCGTTGTACTCGGCGTCGAACCGGTAGATCATCACGCGGTCGAAGCCGGTCAGCCGGCGCACGTGCCGCGCGGCGATGTCGTACAGCTCGGTCAGCTCGCCGGCGCGGTTCAGGTCGGCGATCGCATCGCGGACGCTCTCGTAGGTCGTGCCGTAGGTCAGCGGCCGCGGGCCGTCGGCCGGCTCGAGCTCGACGACGAACACCGGGCCGGGGTCGGCCAGCGTCGCCGGCGGCGGGCGGTGCACGACGACGTCGAGCTGGACGGTCCCGTCCGCGGTCGCGATCTCGACCAGCCCCGGGTTGCGGGTCCGGTGGTCCGGAACCGCGGCGAGCTGCTCGAGCACCACCCGGGCGGCCGGCACCCCCAGGACGTCGCCGAGCGGCGCGCCCAGCACCGTGTCGACGGGCCGGCCGAGCACGGTCGCGACGTTCTCCGAGGTCTGCAGGACGACGGCGCCGTCGTCCTGGACGACGAGCAGGACCCCGCGCGGCTGCACCGACCCCGGGATGTGGATCGGCTCCCGCGCGCAGTTGTCGAGGTCGATCGGGTCGCCGGGCGCCACGAAGGTCTCGCTCAACGCCGTGTCCTTCCGGTCGGAGGACCCGACCGGGTGGGCCGAGCGGGCGCGCGGCGGCGCGGTCCCCGACGACCCTCGCAAACCGGGATGTGCTGTGGCAAGTGGGTCAACCGGCCCACACGGCGGTGAGCGCCAGCCCCGCCGCCGCGGCCGCGACCGTGAGGACCATCGTGCCCAGGAGGTTCGCGAGCGCCCGGGCGCGCTCGCCGGCCTGCGCCAGCCGGACGGTCTCGACCGCCGCGGCGGAGAAGGTCGTGTACCCGCCGCAGAACCCGGTCGCCAGCAGCAGCTGCCAGGTCGCCGGCAGGCCCAGGTACAGGTGCGCGCCCGCGACCAGGCCGATCAGCAGGGACCCGGTGACGTTGATCGCGATCGTGGCGACGGGCAGCACCGTGCGCCCCCGCGCCCGGACGGCGCCGTCCACCCAGAACCGGGTCGCGGCGCCGAGACCGCCCAGGACCGCGACGAGCAGGGCGTCGGTCACCGCGCACCCCCGACCGGCGGGGTCGCGCCCGTGCCCCGCCCGCGGCCGGCGACCGCCGCCACCGCCGCCACGCCGGCCGCCGCGCAGAGCACGCCGGCGACCAGCGACACCACCGCGTAGCCGAGCGCGGTCCCGACGGCCCCGGAGGCGAGCAGCCGCTCGGTCTCCAGCGCCAGCGAGCTGAACGTGGTGTAGCCGCCGAGGACGCCCGTGCCGAGCGCGAGCCGCACCCGCTGCACGCCCGGCGTCTCCGGCCCGCGACGGCCGAGGACCTCGAGCAGCACGCCGAGGAGGAACGCCCCCGTGAGGTTCGCCGCCAGGGTCCCGACCGGCCAGCCGTCCTGCGGGGGCAGCGCCCGGGACAGGCCGAACCGGCCGAGCGACCCGAGGGCGCCGCCCGTCGCGACGAGCAGCGCGAGCCCGGCGCGGTGGTGCGCGGGGCGGGGCGCGGTCGGGGGGACGCGGGACGTGCTCGTGGGGGCCTCCGGCTGAGCTCGGCGCGGCTCCTGGTGCGGGCCGCGGCTCATCCTGCCGCACGCGGCGCGCGGCTGGTGCGGTACGCCAGCGCCGCGAGCACCCGCGGGCTGACGTCCGGTCCCGCCGCGCCCAGCGCCCGGTAGACCGCGGCCAGGTGGTTCTCGACCGATCGCGGCGACAGCCCGAGCGCGTGCGCCACCGCCCGGTTCGACAGCCCCTCGGCCACGAGCGCCAGCACCCCGTCCTGCGCCGGGGTCAGCCCGGCGACCCCGGCGGGCGCACGGTCGGGGTCGCCCGACCCCAGCACCGCGTGCCCGTCGGCCGCCGCGACGACGGCGCGGGCGAGCGCACCCGGATCGGGGCACGCCCGGCGGGACACGTGGCTCCACGGCCGCGGCGCCCGGTCCCGCAGCGCCAGCACCACGCCGGACGCGTCGCCGCCCGACAGCAGCAGCACCGCCAGGTCGGGATCGCGCTCCTGGAGCCGCAGCCCGACCTCGACGCCGGTCCCGTCCGCGAGCGCGTCCTCGACGACGAGCACGTCGACGGTGCGCGGCTCGACCCGGTCGAGCGCCTCCGCCCGGCCGGCGAGCCGGTGCGCGACGACGAGCCGCGGGTCCTGCTCGAGGCCCAGCGCCAGCGCGGCGCGTGACAGCGCCTCGTCCACGACGAGAGCCACCCGCACGACGCGTCCGACCACGGGGGCACGGTACGCCCGGCGGCGCGCCGCGCAGGTCCCCCGGGCGGAGCGCCCCGCGGTGACTAGGGTGGTGCCACCGGGCGAACCAGGTGGCAGCCGGAGCCGCCGCGAGGACGCGGCGCTGCTCCCGGTCGTGACGAGGAGGGCACCGTGACCGACGCCGAGGAGCCGCGGAGGGGCCTGTTCGGCCGCCTGGCGGAACCGCTGGCCGAGAAGACCCGCGAGCGCATCGAGCAGGTCGAGGACCGGGTGCGGCGCTCGGTGCAGGCGGAGATCGACGCGGTGACCCGCTCGGTGCGGGCCCGCGCGGTCGAGGTCCGGCCGAGCGCGATCGCGTTCGCCGCGGCGCTGCTGCTCACCGTCTTCGGCCTGGCGCTGCTCGTCACCGCGGCGGTCGTCGGCCTCGCGCACGTCCTCGACCTCTGGCTCGCGGCCGTCGTCGTCGGCGTGGTGCTGATCGGGGCCGCAGCGGGCCTCGCCGCGTGGGCCCGGAGCCGGCTGCCCGAGAGCGTGCGGCCGACGCCCCCGCCGCCCGGCCCGGCGCGCGACGCCGACCTCGTCCACCCCTGGGCCGACTGACCCCCACCACCCAGCACGGGGCACGCCCGGCCCGTCCCACCTGCGCAGATCACGCGGACGGTCCAGACTGGGGCGGAACGCCTCCCGTCCACGAAGGAGCACCGGATGACGACGACATCGGGCAGCGGGTCCGGCCCGGACCAGCAGTCGATCGGCCAGCTCATCAGCCGGCTCAGCGAGCAGGCCGCCCGGCTGGTGCGCGCGGAGATCGACCTGGCCAAGGCCGAGCTCGCGCAGAAGGCCAAGGCCGCGGGGATCGGGATCGGGCTGCTGGCCGGCGCCGCGTTCTTCGGGTTCTTCACGTTCGCGGTGCTGATCACCACGGTGATCCTGGCGATCAGCGAGGGCCTGGCGCCCTGGCTCGCCGCGCTGATCGTCCTCGTGGTGCTCGCGATCATCACCGGCGTGCTCGCGCTCGTCGGGGTGAAGAGCCTGCAGAAGGGCACTCCGCCGACGCCCGAGAAGGCCGTCGCGGGGCTGAAGCAGGACGCCGCGACCGTGCAGAAGTCCGTCAAGGAGGGCCTGAGCCGATGAGCGACTCCCCCACCCCCAAGCCGACGATCACCGCCCTCGAGGCGGAGGTCCTGCTCACCCGGGCCGAGCTCGCCGGCACCGCCGACGCGCTCGCCGAGCGGCTGAGCCCGAAGCGGCAGGTCGCGGACGCCCGGTCCGCGGCGGAGAAGCTCTGGCGCGACGCGGTCGGCACCGACCCGGCCGCCGACCCGGCCAACCGGAACCGGGCGCGCGGCATCCTCGCCGGCGCCGTGGGCGCCCTGGCGCTCGTGGTCGTGCTCGCCGTCCGTCGCTGACACCTGCCCGCGCGGGGCGCACGGCCTCGCGCGGGCGGGGCGCGCGGCTTCGCGCGGGCGGCTCGGCCGGCCGGGGCCGTCCCCCGTGCCGGGCAGGCGTCAGGCGCGCGCCTCGTGCGCCAGCAGCACCCGCTTCGTGTCGAGCCCGTAGTAGTAGCCGCCGAGCGTCCCGCCGCTGCGGAGCACCCGGTGGCACGGCACGAACGGCGCGACCAGGTTGCGCGCGCACGCCGAGCCGGCCGCGCGCACCGCGGTGGGGCTGCCCGCCGCCGCCGCGAGCTCCGCGTAGGTGGCGGTGGACCCCGGCGCGATCGCGCGCATCGCCAACCACGCACGCTGCTGGAACGGCCCCCCGGGCTGCGCGACCGGCACCACGTCCAGCGCACCCCCCTCGCCGTCGAGGTAGCGCGCCGCGGCGTCGGCGACGAGCGCGGGACCGGGGCCCCACGCGGCGAGCCCGGCGGGGTCGAGCAGCTCGTGCCCGCGCGCCGCGAGGTCGAGGGGCAGGCGCGCGGCCATCGCGGCCACGGGGCCGAAGCCGGCGGCGCGCACGACGCCGTCCTCGGTGAGCAGCACGGCGAGGTCGCCGGCCGGCGACGGGAGCACGGCGGCGAGCAGCGGCGCGGCGGGGTCGAGCGGGGTGCCGGCGGGGCGGGACGGCACCGCGGCGGCGGTCGCGCGCGGCGGGACGGCGGTGGCGGTCTCGGTCATGGCACCATCCTGCGCCCGTCGGCGCGCCGGGGACCGGCGGTGATCGGACATGACGGCACGGCGCGCCCGGTCCGGGCGGCGGCCGTCAGGCCGCGACGCCCGGCACCGCGGGGCGACGGGTCCGGCGCGACGGCGTCAGACGTCGTCGCCGCGCTGACCCGGTACGCCGCCGAGCAGCTCGCGCACCTCGGTCTCGCGGTAGCGCCGGTGACCGCCCAGGGTGCGGATCGACGACAGCTTGCCGGACTTCGCCCAGCGGGTGACCGTCTTCGGGTCGACCCGGAACAGGGTCGCGACCTCCGACGGCGTCAGCAGGATCTCGTTCTCGGTGTGGGGGGCAGACACGTCAGACCTCCGGGGTGCCCTCGTGGCGACGACCGGTCGGATGACCCGTCGTCATGACAGACAGGAACATGGACATCGGTACCGCTGCCCGGACGGAGCCGGGCCGACTCGGCATCGGTGACGTCATTCGCGCTCGACCCCCCTTGCGCCCCCACCGTGACGACGGTGTCACGTGCGAACTTCCGACAACTAGTACCAACGTCCCATTCCGGGACAAGCGGTAACTATGGGGACACTCTAGGTCGAAGCCGACATGACTGCGCGACGACACCGTGCTCCGATCGGGCGGCGTCCGCGCCCGTCCGGCTCACCCGTCCGGGTGGATGGCGTCGTGACTGCGTCGCCCGGAGCCCGCCGACCGGGTCGTTCGTCCCAGTCGGCGCGCCGGGCGCCGCACTCGCGGCACCACCGCGCTCCCCATCGTCCCGAGCCCTGCGCGCGTTCGCCAGTGGCGAAGATCACATCCGGCCCGGGGTCCGCGGCCGGACCTCGGTCCCACGCACCCGACCACCGGTCGCCACCTCGTCGGAGCACGTCGGACCCCGTCGCGGCGCGCGCCGCACCGCGCGCGCGAGCCCGGGCGGGTCCGCCGGCGCGGCCACGGCGGCACGCGCCCGCGCCGGGGCGAGTGGTCGGAATGCCGCGGGACCATGTACCGTTGCGACACGAACAGACTATTCAGCATCCCGGGGCCGCACGTGTGAGCACGGAGCCGCCCCGCTTCCACGTTAGAGGGGGTCGATGCCATGGGGCGCGGCCGTCAGAAGGCTAAGCAGACGAAGGTGGCTCGGGAG
This sequence comes from Cellulomonas sp. EB106-03-03-XG116, assembly GCF_058792015.1. Lineage (NCBI taxonomy): Bacteria > Bacillati > Actinomycetota > Actinomycetes > Micrococcales > Cellulomonadaceae > Cellulomonas > Cellulomonas sp. EB106-03-03-XG116. The sequence continues at coordinate 15,443 of NZ_JBYTEP010000054.1, read as the reverse complement.
CTGAAGTACTTCAGCCCCGACACCAACTACCGGGCGCTGGAGCAGGAGCTCACCGGCCACCGGAACGACCTCGTCACCGACAGCCGACAGGACTCCGACGACGAGGGTGACGACTACCCCCCTCGATGGGCGGACGAGCGCTGAATACCCGGGTCGGCAGCCACCCCGTGCGGCACCGGCCCCGCCGCTGACCAGCAGCGGCCACCAGCACGACGAGCCGGGTCCCCGCGCACCGTCATCGACGGTCGCACGGCGGACCCGGCTCGTGCGCTGCCCGGGCACGCGCCGGTCGGCACCGCTGGGCCCCACGCCGGTGGGCGCTGAGCGGCGTTCCGCGCCGATGGCGCACGCCGCACGAGGACCCGCGCACCCCGCGGGGTCACCCCGGTACGGCGCGCGCACGACGCTCCGGACCGGCGCCGTGCCGCCGCCCGGCGCTCAGGCCGTGCGGTACTCCCCGCTGAGCCGCACCGCGCCGCCCTGCACGCCCTTGGTGCCCGCCACCAGGTCCGGGCCGCCCTCGGCGTCCGCCGCGGTCAGGTCCCGCACCTCGCCGAGCCGCCAGGCGGTCAGCCCGAGCTCCGCCGCGTGCCGCTCGACCGCGTCCGCACCCGCGGCGTCGACGATGGCGACCATGCCGACGCCCAGGTTGAGCGTCCGCTCCAGGTCGGTCCAGGGCACCGCACCCGCGGCCTGCACGAGCGAGAACACCGGCGGCAGCGTCCAGGACCCGCGCGGCACGTCCGCGACCAGGCCGGCGGGCAGCACGCGCGCGACGTTGGCGGCGAGCCCGCCGCCGGTGACGTGGCTGAACGCGTGCACCGCGCCGCCCGCACGCTCGACCAGCGCGAGGCAGTCGGACGCGTAGACGCGGGTCGGCTCCAGCAGCTCCTCGCCCAGCGTGCGCCCGAGCTCCGGCACGTGCCGGTCGAGCGACCAGCCGGCGTGCGCGACGACGCGGCGCACCAGCGAGTAGCCGTTCGAGTGCAGGCCGCTCGACCCGAGGGCCACCAGCACGTCGCCGGCCCGGACCCGCTCCGGGCCGAGGAGGGCGTCCGCCTCGACCACGCCGGTCGCGGCGCCGGCCACGTCGTACTCGTCGGGGCCCAGCAGCCCGGGGTGCTCGGCGGTCTCGCCGCCGACCAGCGCGGTGCCGGCGACGGAGCAGGCCGCCGCGATCCCCCGGACCACGTCGGCGATGCGCTCCGGGACGACCCGGCCGCACGCGATGTAGTCGGTCATGAACAGCGGCCTCGCGCCCACCACGACGATGTCGTCGACGACCATCCCGACCAGGTCGAACCCGATGGTGTCGTGCACGTCCAGGGCCTGCGCGATCGCGACCTTGGTGCCGACGCCGTCGGTCGAGGTCGCGAGCAGCGGCCGCCGGTACCCGACCAGCGCCGAGGCGTCGAACAGCCCGGCGAACCCGCCGACCCCGCCCAGCACCTGCGGGCCGTGCGTCGCGCGCACGGCGTCCTTCATCAGCTCGACGGCCTTGTCGCCCGCCTCGGTGTCGACGCCGGCGGCGGCGTAGGTGATGCCCTCGGTCACGGGTGCTCCAGCGCGTTCGAGCCACCCGTGCCGGGCACGAGGGTGGCGAGTCCGTCCTCCGGGGCGCCGAGCGGCAGCTCGTTCTGCTCCAGCAGGTGCTTGCCGAGCCGGTCCTGGGACGGCAGCTCGATGGGGTACTTCCCGGTGAAGCACGCGGTGCAGAGCTGCGCCGCGGGCTGCTCGGTGGCGGCGATCATGCCGTCCATGGAGATGTAGCCGAGGGAGTCGGCGCCCAGCGAGGACCCGATCTCCTCGACGGCGAGGCCGTTGGCGATCAGCTCGGCCCGGGACGCGAAGTCGATGCCGTAGAAGCACGGCCACTTCACCGGCGGGCTGCTGATCCGCACGTGCACCTCGGCCGCGCCGGCCTCGCGGAGCATCCGGATCAGCGCGCGCTGGGTGTTGCCACGCACGATCGAGTCGTCGACGACGACCAGCCGCTTGCCGCGGATGACCTCGCGCAGCGGGTTGAGCTTGAGCCGGATGCCGAGCTGGCGCAGCGTCTGCGACGGCTGGATGAACGTGCGCCCGACGTAGGCGTTCTTGGTGAGGCCCTGCCCGAACGGGATGCCGGACGCCTGCGCGTAGCCGACCGCGGCGGGCGTGCCCGACTCGGGCACCGGGATGACCAGGTCGGCCTCGACCGGGTGCTCCTTCGCCAGGCGGCGGCCCATCTCGACGCGCGCGGCGTGCACGGAGCGGCCGGCGATCGTCGTGTCCGGGCGGGCCAGGTACACGTACTCGAACACGCAGCCCGCGCGCTGCTGCGGCTCGGTGAACCGCTGGGTCCGCAGGCCGTCGGCGTCGATCGCGACGAGCTCGCCCGGCTCGATCTCGCGGACGAACGACGCGCCCACGATGTCGAGCGCCGGCGTCTCGGACGCGACGACCCAGCCGCGCTCCAGCCGGCCCAGCACCAGCGGGCGCACGCCCTGCGGGTCGCGGGCGGCGTACAGGGTGTGCTCGTCCATCCAGACGAGGCTGAACGCGCCGCGGAGCCGCGGAAGCACCTCCATCGCGGTGGCCTCGAGCGTGTGGTCCTGGTCGCCCGCGAACAGCGCCGTCACCAGCGCGGTGTCGGTGGTGTTGCCGCGCGCGAGCTCGCCGCGCCGCTGGGCGCCGTACCGCTCCGCGACCAGGTCGACCAGCTCGGCCGTGTTCGTCAGGTTGCCGTTGTGCGCCAGGGCGACCGTGCCGCCGGCCGTCGCGCCGAGCGTCGGCTGCGCGTTCTCCCACGTGCTGCCGCCGGTCGTCGAGTACCGGGCGTGCCCGACGGCGATGTGGCCGTGCAGGGCGTTCAGCGCCGTCTCGTCGAAGACCTGGGAGACGAGGCCCATGTCCTTGTAGACGAGCAGCTGCTCGCCGTTCGACGTCGCGATGCCCGCGGACTCCTGCCCGCGGTGCTGCAGGGCGTAGAGCCCGAAGTAGGTGAGCTTGGCGACCTCCTCGCCGGGAGCCCAGACCCCGAACACGCCGCACGCGTCCTGGGGTCCCTTCTCGTTCGGCAGGAGGTCGTGGTTCAGCTTGCCGTCTCCGCGGGGGGCCACGACTCCATGGTGACACATGCCACGCGCGGACCCGTCCCGCGTCCGGGACGTCGGTCCCGGGCCGGCGGGGGCGGCGGTCAGCGCCGGCGGCTGCGCCGGTCCGCGACGAGCGCCGCGAGCGCACCCGCGAACGCGCCGACCACCGCGCCGAGGAACGCGGACACCGCCCGCGCGCCGCCCTGGCCGCCCAGGAAGCCGATGAACGCCTGCGGGTCGGACTCGGCGAGCCCGCTCCCCGACGCGGCCACCTGCGCGAGCACGAACCCGAGGAGCGCCCCGAGGAGGACGCCGGCCGTGATGAACGCGCCGATCTTGGGCGCGCGGCGGACGCGCGCGGGCTCGGCGACCCGGGCCAGCGTGGCCTCGTCGGGCACCGGCGCGACCGCGGGCTCCGTGGGCGCCGCGGGGTCGGGGGCCGACTCGGCGCCCGGTGCCGGCCGGTCGGCCGCGGTGGCCCCCGGAGCGGTCGCCGGCTCGGCGGCGGGCCCGGTCGGGGCGGGCGCGTCGGAGCCCCGCTCGTCGTCGGGTCGCCCGGGTTCGGTCGTGTCGGCCACCCGCAGATCCTAGGTGCTCCCGGGCGACGGCCTAGGCTCGTGGCGATGCCCACCGCCGCCGACCCCGCGCCGCGGTACCCGTCCACCATCGCCGCGGCCGTCGAGCACGAGCTGGTGATCAAGAAGTCCCGGTTCCTCGCCCTGGTCCACCCGGTCTCCTCGGTGGCGGAGGCGGACGCCGTCGTCGCGGCGGTGCGCAAGCGGTACTGGGACGCCCGGCACCACTGCGTCGCGCTGTCGGTCGGGCCGCTCGCCGAGCAGCAGCGGTCGACCGACGACGGCGAGCCGTCCGGCACCGCGGGCGTCCCGATGCTCGAGGTGCTGCGCCGCCGGGAGCTCACCGACCTGGTCGCCGTCGTGTCCCGGTACTTCGGCGGCGTGCTGCTCGGCGCGGGCGGCCTGGTGCGGGCGTACTCGACGGCCACCTCCGAGGCCCTGGACCGCGCCCGGCTCGTCCGCCGCAGCGCCGCGGTGCGGGTCACGGTCGACGCGCCGCACGCCGACGCCGGCCGGCTGCACGGCGTGCTGCGCGACTGGGCGGACGCGCACGACGGCTCCCTGGACGACGTCGCCTACGGCGCCGAGGCGCGCTTCACCCTCCTGATCCCGCCGCCCGCCCTGGACGCCTTCGACGCGGCCCTCGCCGCGGCCACGGCAGGCACCCTCCGCGCCGCACGCGGCCCCACGGTCGTCCTCTCCCGCTAGCCCTCCCTCGGCGAGGTCGAGGCCTTGCGGGCTCAGCGCCGCCGCAACCGCTCGACCTCGTGGGGAAACCCTCGACCTCGGCGGGGCTACGGGCGGGTGCGGGTCGCCTGGAGCGGGAGCCAGTCCGCCAGGTCGGCGCGCTCGCCCGAGGCGTGCACCCGGCCCGCGGCCAGCGCCTCGTGCCACGACTCCGCACCCGTCGCCAGGGCGAGCCAGGTCTGCGGGTCCGTCTCCACGACGTTCGGCGGGGTGCCGCGGGTGTGCCGCGGGCCCTCGACGGCCTGGACGGCGCCGTCCGGCGGGACCCGGACCTCGACGGTGTGCCCCGGCGCGACGTCGGCGAGCTCCTCCAGCGTGAACCGGACGGCGGTGCGGCGGGCGGCCAGGTCGGTCGGGTCCGCGCGCCAGGCGGCGACGGCGGCCCGGCCGACCGCGGGGTCGGTGCGGCGACGGGGAGGCATGCCGCCCATCATCCCCGGTCGCGACGACGCGCACCCGTCGCGGCCGCGGCCCCGGGCGCCGGGCCTGCGGCAGGATCGGCGCCCATGAGCCGCGCCCCCGCCGAGCCCACGGCGCCCGACGTGCCCTCGACCGAGCCCCGTCCGGGCGCCTCGCGCGCCGCCCTGTGGGGTGCGCTCGGGGCCGCGGCGGCCGGGCTGGCGGCGGTGGGCGCAATCATCGTGCTGGCGGTGCGGGCGGGCTGACGCCGCCGGGCGCGCTGGTGGCGCCGGCGAGGTCGTCCCATCGTGGTGAGGTCGTCACTCGTTCCTGACGACCTCACCGGGTTGTGACGACCTCACCGGGTGACCTCACCGGCTCAGCGCGTCGGGCGGGCCCTTCTGGAGGCGGTGGTACGCCACCGTCGCCCGGCGCACGCGGTTGCGCTCCGCCGCGGCGAGCGCCGCGTCCGCACGCCGCTCCTGGTACGCCGCCTCGCGCGCCAGCCGCCGCCAGGAGTCGAGCCGCCGCGCGGGCAGCGTGCCGTCCTCGACGGCGGCGAGCACGGCGCAGCCCGGCTCGGTGCGGTGCGCGCAGTCGGCGAACCGGCAGCCGGCCGCGAGGTCGACCACGTCCGCGAACGTCGCGTCCAGCGCTGCGGCGTCCGCGACCAGCCCGACGCCGCGCAGCCCCGGCGTGTCGATGAGACAGGCGCCCCCGGCGAGCGGCACGAGCTCCCGGTGCACGGTGGTGTGCCGCCCGCGCCCGTCGGCCCGGCGGTCGCCGGTCGCCATCACGTCCGTGCCGGCCAGTGCGTTCACCAGCGTCGACTTCCCTGCGCCCGACGGCCCCACGACCACGAGCGTCCGCCCGGGCCCCAGCAGGGCGCGCACCGGCTCCAGCCCCGTCCCGGCCGCGACGCTGACCGCGTGCACGTCGGCGCCGATCGCGAGCGCCCGCACCTCGTCGGCCATCCCGTCGGGGTCCGGTACCAGGTCGGCCTTGGTCAGCACCACGACCGGCGTCGCCCCCGACCGCCAGGCCAGGGTGAGCAGCCGCTCGACGCGGCCCGGGCTGGGGTCGGGGTCCAGGTGCTCGACGACGAGCACGACGTCGACGTTCGCCGCGAGCACCTGCGCGCGGGACGTGCGGTCGGCGCCGTCGCGGACGACCTCGGTGCGGCGGGGCCCGAGCGCGACGAGGGCGGGCGCACCGTCCGGGCCGGTGCCGAGCACCGCGTCGTCGCCGACGGCGGGCGGCACGGGCTCGCCGGCGACGCCGTCGTCGTCGAGCAGCGGCACGAGCGCGTCCCCGGGCAGCGGCACCCGCACCGGCCCGTCGACGCCGTCGGGCAGCACGAGCACCGCGCCGCGGTCGACGCGCACCACACGCCCGTCGAGGGCGGGCCGGGCTGGTTCCATGCGACCGACGCTAGGGAACCGGTGCCGCCCGTGCGACAGGTTTTCCCCCGCCGTCGCGCGGACCTGGCGTCCGGCGCGCACCGGCTGACCGCCGTCTACGGCGGGACCGCCAAGGTCAACGGCGCGGGCTCCAAGCTCGTCGTCGTGCCGGTCCCCGCCGCGAGCTGAGGCACGACGGACGGGCCGGTCCGACCGCGCACCGCGGTCGGACCGGCCCGTCCTGCGTCGCGGTCAGCCGAAGTGGCGCGGGAGCGTCGCCTCGTGCGCCGCGCGGGCCTCGGCCAGCGGGAGCGTGAACAGGCCCGTGACCTCGACGGCCGGGGCGTGCACGTGCTGCTCCGGCGCCTCCTGCGTGGGGGCGCCCGCGCCGGGGCTGCACGTCTCGGCCGTGACGCCGATCGCCAGCGCCGGCACGCCCTGCGCCGTGCACAGGTCCTCGAACCGCACGGCCTCGGACCGCGGCACCGCGACGACCGCCCGGGCCGTCGACTCCGAGAACAGCGCCTCGAACGGGGTCACGCCGTCGCGCGCGCACAGCGCGGCGAGGTCGACCTGGACGCCCACGCCGTACCGCAGCGAGGACTCGACGAGCGCCTGCGCGAGCCCGCCCTCGGAGAGGTCGTGCGCGGCGTCGACCAGGTCGTCCCGGGACGCGCGGACCAGCACGGTCGCGAGCCTCCGCTCGGCCTCCAGGTCGACCCGCGGCGGGGTGCCGCCCAGCTGGTCGTGCGCGACGTCGGCCCACGCGGAACCGTCGAGCTCCCCGCGGGTCGTGCCGAGCAGGTAGACCGACTGCCCGGCGGTGGTCCAGCCGGACGGGGTGGCCTCCGCGACGTCGTCGATCACGCCGAGCACGCCGACGACCGGCGTCGGGTGGATCGCGGAGTCGATCTTGCCGGGCTCGCCGGTGCCGTTGTACAGCGAGACGTTGCCGCCGGTGACCGGGACGCCGAGCACCGCGCAGGCGTCGGCGAGGCCCTCGATCGCCTGCACGAGCTGCCACATCGACGCCGGGTCCTCGGGGCTGCCGAAGTTGAGGCAGTCGGTGACGGCCAGCGGCTTCGCGCCCGAGGCGGCGACGTTCCGGTACGCCTCGGCGAGCGCGAGCTGCGCGCCGGCGTACGGGTCGAGCTTCGCGTAGCGGCCGTTCGCGTCCGTGGCCAGCGCCACGCCCAGGCCGGTCGACTCGTCGACGCGGACCACGCCGGCGTCGTCGGGCTGCGCGAGCGCGGTGTTGCCCTGCACGAACCGGTCGTACTGGTCGGTGACCCAGGACTTCGACGCGAGGTTGGGCGACGCGAGCAGGTCGAGCACGGTGGCCCGCAGCTCCTCGGGGGTGGCCGGCCGGGCGTACCGCTGCGCGCCCTCGGGGGTGCTCACCGAGTCGGCGACCAGGCCGTCCTGCCACTCCGGGCGGGAGTACGGGCGGTCGTAGACCGGACCCTCGTGCGCGACGGTCTTCGGGTCGACGTCGACGATCCGCTGCCCGTGGTGGTCGATCGTCAGGCGGCCGGTGCCGGTGACCTCGCCGATGACGGCGGTCTCGACGTCCCACTTGCCGGTGATGGCGAGGAACTCGTCGAGCTTCTCCGGCGTGACGACCGCCATCATCCGCTCCTGCGACTCCGACATGAGGATCTCGCCGGCGGTCAGGGTGGGGTCGCGCAGCAGCACGTTCTCGAGGTCGACGTGCATGCCGCCGTCGCCGTTGGACGCGAGCTCGGAGGTGGCGCAGGAGATGCCGGCCGCGCCGAGGTCCTGGATGCCCTCGACCACGCGGGCCGCGTAGAGCTCCAGGCAGCACTCGATGAGCACCTTCTCCATGAACGGGTCGCCCACCTGGACCGACGGGCGCTTCGACGGCTTGGTGTCGTCGAACGTCTCCGAGGCCAGGATCGAGGCGCCCCCGATGCCGTCGCCGCCGGTGCGCGCGCCGAACAGCACGACCTTGTTGCCGACGCCCGAGGCGTTGGCCAGGTGGATGTCCTCGTGCCGCAGCACGCCGAGGCACAGCGCGTTGACCAGCGGGTTGCCCTGGTAGGAGGCGTCGAACACGAGCTCGCCGCCGATGTTCGGCAGGCCGAGCGAGTTGCCGTAGCCGCCGACGCCCGACACGACGCCGTGCACGACGCGGGCGGTGTCCGGGTGGTCGACCGCGCCGAACCGCAGCTGGTCCATCACGGCGACCGGCCGCGCGCCCATCGAGATGATGTCGCGGACGATGCCGCCGACGCCGGTCGCGGCGCCCTGGTACGGCTCGACGTACGACGGGTGGTTGTGCGACTCGACCTTGAACGTGACCGCCCAGCCGTCGCCGATGTCGACGACGCCGGCGTTCTCGCCGATGCCGACCAGCAGGTGCTCGGTCATCTCCGGCGTGACGCGCTCGCCGAACTTGCGCAGGTGGGTCTTGCTCGACTTGTACGAGCAGTGCTCCGACCACATGACGGAGTACATGGCGAGCTCGGCGGCCGTGGGGCGGCGGCCGAGGATGTCGCGGATCCGCTGGTACTCGTCCGGCTTGAGGCCGAGCTCCGCGAACGGCTGCTCCTGGTCGGGGGTGGCCGCGGCGGCGTCGACGGTGTCGGACACGTGGCCCGAGGTCGGCTCGGCGGGGCGCTGCGAGGCGGGCGTCGTGCTGGTCATCGAATCCCTCGGGCTGGGGGCCCGCTGGCGCGGCGGTCGGGAGACCGGGCCGGCGGCGGCGGGCGGGCATCGGCAGACGTGACCCAGGTTACCCGCGCGCCGGGGGCCGCCCGCACCGGCGTCCGCCGCGGCCGCCGCGCCCGGCCGCGCCGGCCGCGCCCGGCACAATGGCCCCGTGACGCGACGAGCCCCCCGGCGCCTGGCGGCCGCCGCCCTGCTCGCGCCGCTGCTGCTCGGCGCCTGCACGGCCGGCGCCGACCGCGACCCGGGCCCCGGGCCCGCGACCGCCACGCCCGCGGCGGACCCCACGACCGGCCCCGCCGCGGCCCCCGCGGACCCGCCGGCCGCCGCCGTCCGCGCCGACGGCGCCCCCGTGGCCTCCGGCGACGTGACGCTGTCCGTGCTGGCGCCGGCCGGCGCCCCGACGGCGGCCCCCGCCGACGACGACGCGGTGCTGCTCGCGGTGGCCGTACCGGCCGTCGACGACCCCGCGGCCACGCGCGTGACCGTCGCGACGCTCGCGCCACCGGCGGGCGGCACGATCGACGTCCTCGACGACCTGTCCGCCCTGGTCCGCGGCACCGACGGGGCGGTGCTGGCCGGCCTCACCGCGCCGCTGCTCGACGACCCCGCCGGCCGCACCGTCCGGGTCCGCACCGCCGAGGACGGCACCGTGACCTGGCTCGCGGAGGGCGCCGCCGGGTCGGGCGCCGCGGGCGGGACCGTCACCGCGACGTTCGCCGCGACCGCGCTGCTCGGCGCCGCCTGGCGGGACCTGGCCGACGAGGGCGGCCGCTCGCTCGCCGTGGAGCCCGCCGCGTGGGCGCGCCGTGGCAGCCTGGCCGCCGAGGAGGCCGTGTGGTCCGCGCTGGTCGCCGCCGAGCCCGAGGCGGACGCGCAGAACGTGCGGGACCAGCTCACCTGCCACCTGATCGGCGCCCCCGACAAGGCCACCTGGAACCTGGAGCCGTGGCGGCCCGACGTCGGCCTGCTGGAGACGATCGCCGCGCTCTGCAACCCGTCCTGAGGACCGCTGCGCCCGCATGCCGGACCGCCCGTCCCGGTCCCTGGTCGGTTGTTGCTACAGTCATCCCCATCATGCGCCAGACGACCCTCCCCGCACGCATCCGCGCCTGTCGACCCGCGTCGACGGCCGCGTGCTGTTGTCGTCGCTGAGCACCCCGCGTCTCTGACGCCCGCGCGTCGCTGACGCGCCCGGCGGGCCGCCGCACCTCCCGGTGCCGCCCCGCCCCCGGAGCACCGCTCCTCCCCTCGTGCACGCCGCACCGCCCCGTCCCGGGAATTCCCGACCCACCGGTCTGGTTCCGGTCCCCCGGGGAGTCGTGGCGCCGACGCACGCACCCGGTCGCGGGCAACCCGCCCGAGCCCGGACGCACGCCCATCCCCCACGCGCGGCACACCGCCGCGCGGCCCTCCCGGAAGGACACCCCCGTGAGCACCCGTCGCTCCCGCTGCGCCCCGCTCGGCGCCGCCCTGGCCGTCGCCGCCGCCCTGGCGCTGGCCGCCTGCGGCTCCGGCTCGGGCTCCGGCGACGACTCGTCCGCCGCCTCGGGCACGCCCGACGCCTCGGCCGAGATCGTCATCGGCTCCACCAACGAGCCCACGGGGCTCGTCCGCAACGTCGGCGGCTCGTCCGGCGTCTCGCAGACCATGACCCGCAACGTCTTCGAGGGCCTCACCTCGGTGGACGTCGACGGCACGGTCATCCCGACGCTGGCGGAGTCCTGGGACGTGTCCTCCGACGGCCTGACGTACACGTTCCACCTGCAGCCGGACGTGACCTTCCACGACGGCACCCCGCTGACCGCGGACGACGTGGTGTGGAGCATCTCCGAGGCGATCGGCCCGGAGTCGAAGTCCGCCCGCAAGAGCGACCTGCTCGTCATCCAGCAGGCCACCGCGGTCGACGACGCCACCGTCGAGCTCGACCTGTCCCGCCCGTCGCAGGGCCTGACCTTCTACCTCGCCTCCGTCACGATCGTGAAGGACGGCGACAAGGAGCTCACCAGCGACAACGGCACCGGCCCCTACCGGTTCGTCGAGTGGGTGCAGGGCGACCACCTCACCATCGAGAAGTACGACGGCTACTGGGGCGAGCCCGCGCAGAACGCCGGCGTCACGTTCCGGTTCTTCCAGGACACCACCGCGCTGAACAACGCGCTGCTCACCGGCGACCTGGACCTCGTCATCGCCGAGGACTCCCCGGACCAGCTCGTGCAGTTCGAGGACAACCCGGACTTCACGATCACCGAGGGCACCTCGACCACCAAGCAGCTCTGGGCGTTCAACGACCGCGAGGCGCCGTTCAGCGACGTCCGCGTCCGCCAGGCGCTCTACAAGGCGATCGACCGCGACGCGATCCTGTCGGCGGTCTGGGACGGCTACGGCCAGGTCATCGGCTCGATGGTCCCGCCGACGGACCCGTGGTTCGTCGACCAGGCCGACGTGCACGGCTACGACCCGGAGGCCGCGCAGGCGCTCCTCGACGAGGCCGGCGTGACCGACCTGGAGATCTCCGTGGACTACATCCCGGACGACACCACCGAGGCGATCCTCGCGCTGCTGACCAAGAACCTCGCGGCCGTGGGCGTCACCCTGACGCCGAACCCGATCGACGACGCCACCTGGTACCAGAAGGTCTACACGGACCACGACTTCCAGACGACCCTCATGGGTCACGTGAACCCGCGCGACGTGCTCTGGTACGCGAACCCCGACTTCTACTGGGGCTACGACAACCCGCAGGTGCAGGAGTGGGTCGCCCAGGCCGACCAGGCGAGCACGGAGGCCGAGCAGGTCGACCTGCTCCAGCAGGTCAACGAGACCATCGGCGAGGAGGCGGCGTCCGCCTGGCTGTACCTGGACCCGCAGATCCGCGTCGCCCGCTCCGACGTCACCGGCTTCCCCGTCGACCAGGTGACCGAGTCGTTCTACGTCGCCGACATCGTCCGGGAGTCCTGACACCGTGCGCGCTGCACTGCTGCGGATCGGCGCCCTGCTGATCTCCCTCGTCCTGGCCAGCGTGGTCGTGTTCGTCGTGCTCCGGCTGCTGCCGGGCGACGCCGCGGGCGTCACCCTGGGCGTGGGCACCACCACGGACCAGCTCGACCAGCTCCGCTCGGAGCTCGGGACGGACCAGCCGGTGGTGACGCAGTACGTGCAGTGGCTCGGCCAGATCGTCCGCGGCGACCTGGGCACGTCCTTCGTGTCCCGGCTCCCCGTGGCCGACCTGATCACCCAGAAGCTGCCCATCACGGTGCCGCTCAGCCTGTCCGCGTTCGTCCTGGCCGTGCTCGTGTCGGTGCCCCTCGGTGTGATCGCCGCGGTGCACCGGCGCGGGCCGGTCGGGGTCGCGGTGTCGGCGGTGTCCCAGCTCGGCGTCGCGGTGCCGGTGTTCTGGGTGGGCGTGCTCCTCGTGCTCGTCCTCGCCCTGCAGGCCCGCTGGCTGCCGGCCGGCGGGTTCCCGCGCACCGGCTGGGACGACCCCGCCGCGGCGGTGCGGTCGCTGGTGCTGCCGGTGGTGACCGTCGCGATCGCCATGTCGGCGGTCATGGTCCGGTACGTGCGGTCCGCGACCCTCGACGTGCTCGACCAGGACTACCTGCGCACCGCGCGGTCCCTCGGCTACGGCCGGTGGCACGCGCTGGCGCGGCACGGGCTGCGCAACGCGGCCGTGCCCGTCGTGTCGATCCTCGGCATCGAGCTGGCGACCTCGCTGCTCGGCGCCGTGGTGATCGAGAACGTGTTCGCCCTGCCCGGGCTGGGCACGCTGCTGCTCGACTCGGTGACCTCCCGCGACCTGCCGGTGGTCCAGGCGCTCGTGCTGGGGCTCACCGCGATCGTGCTGATCATGAACGCGCTGGTCGACCTCGGGCAGCGCGCCATCGACCCGCGGCTGCGGACGGCGGAGGTGACGGCGTGACCGGCGAGCTGACCACCACGACCCCGGTCGCGCGGGGCGTCGAGCCGCCCGCGGCGTCGCCGGAGACCCCGGGGGCGGCCCGCGGTGCGCGCGGCGCCCGGCGCCTGCCGCCCTCGCTCGTCGTCGGCGCCGCGCTCGTCGGGTTCGTCGCCCTCGTGGGCCTGGTCTCGCTGTTCTGGACGCCCTACGCGCTCGACGACACCGGCACCGGCGAGCGCCTCGCCGGCCCGAGCGCCGCGCACTGGGGCGGCACCGACCGCCTCGGTCGCGACCTGCTGTCCCAGCTGATGACCGGCGCGGGCAACGCCCTGGTCGTCGCGGTCGCCTCGATGCTGGTCGCCGGGGTGCTCGGCGTCGCGGTCGGCGTGCTCGCCGGCGCCACCCGGCGCTGGGTCGACGTCACGCTGCTCTCGGCGGTCGACCTGCTGATCGCGTTCCCGACGCTGCTGCTGGCCATGCTCATCGTCACGGTGCGCGGTGCCTCGCTGTCGTCGGCGATCTGGGCCATCGGCATCTCCGGGTCGGCCGTCATCGCCCGGGTCACCCGGGTCAACGTCGCCCGGGTGCTGCGCGAGGACTACGTCACCGCCGCGCACGCCGCGGGCACCGGCTGGTGGGGCACCGTGCTGCGGCACGTCGTGCCGAACGTCTGGCCGACCCTGCTGGTGCAGCTGATGCTGCTCGGCGGGGGAGCCGTGCTCGCCGAGGCGTCGCTGTCCTACCTCGGCCTGGGCGCCCCGCCGCCGAACGCGTCCTGGGGCCGGCTGCTCCAGGAGGCGCAGTCGACCATGCTCGTCCAGCCGTGGGGCGCGATCCTGCCCGGCGTCGCGATCGTGGTCGCCGTCCTCGGGCTGAACCTGCTCGGCGACGGCGTCCGCGAGCGCACCGACCCCAACCTGCGAGGTGACCGATGACCGCGCTGCTGTCCGTTGAGGACCTGACCGTCACCACCTCGACCGGGCGCCGGATCCTCGACGGCGTCTCCTGGTCGCTGGACGCCGGCGGCCGGCTCGGCGTCGTCGGCGAGTCCGGCTCCGGCAAGTCGATGACCGCCCTGGCCGTGCTCGGCCTGCTGCCCGAGGGGATGCGCGCGACCGGCCGCGTCCTGCTCGACGGCGAGGACCTGCTCACGCTGCCGCCGCGGCGGCTGGCGAAGGTCCGCGGCGGGCAGGTCGCGATGGTGTTCCAGGAGCCGCTGACCGCCCTCGACCCCCTGATGACCGTCGGCCGGCAGATCACCGGCCCGCTGCGGCTGCACCGCGGGCTGCGGGGCGCGGCGGCGCGCGAGGAGGCGGCCCGGCTGGCCCGGCTCGTGCACCTCGACGACACCGAGCGCATCCTCGGGTCCTACCCCTGGCAGCTGTCCGGCGGGCAGCGGCAGCGGGTCGCCCTGGCGATGGCGCTCGCCTGCGAGCCGCGCGTGCTGCTGGCCGACGAGCCGACGACCGCGCTCGACGTGACCGTGCAGGCCGAGGTGCTCGACCTGCTCGACGACCTCGTGGACCGGACGGGCGTCGCGCTCGTCTTCGTCACGCACGACCTGCCCGTCGTCGCCCGCGTCGCGCGGGACCTGGTCGTCATGCGCGACGGTCGGGTGGTCGAGCACACGTCGGTCGGCGCGGCGCTGGCCGGCGGCGAGGCCGCGTACACCCGGGAGCTCGTCGGGGCGGCGCGGGCGGTGACGGGGCTACCGGGAGGGTCGGCCGCGGGGCCGGCGACGACCGAGGAGGCGGCCCGATGACCGCGACTGTCCCGACCCCCGCCGGCGCTCCGGCCGCCGCCACCGCGCCCGTGCTCGAGGCCGTCGACGTGGTCCGCACGTTCGGCGCCACCCGCGCGCTCGACGGCGTCTCGGTGCGCGTCGAGGCCGGCCGCAGCGTCGGCATCGTCGGCGAGTCCGGCTCCGGGAAGTCGACCCTGCTGCGCCAGCTGCTCGCGCTCGACTCCCCCACCGCCGGCGAGGTCCGGTACCGCGGCGAGCCGCTGGCGCGCCGCGACCGCCACCTGCTCCGCCGGCTGCGCGCCGACGTCCAGCCGGTGTTCCAGGACCCGCGGTCCTCGCTCGACCCCCGGATGCGGGTCGGCGCCGTCGTCGCGGAGCCGCTCCGCTCGCTCACGGTCCCGGGCGACCACCGGGAGCGGGTCGCTGAGGTGCTGGCCGCGGTCGGCCTCGACCCCGACGTCGCGTCCCGGTACCCGGCGCAGTTCTCCGGCGGGCAGCGGCAGCGCATCGCGATCGCGCGGGCCCTGGCGCCCCGGCCGTCGGTGCTGGTCGCCGACGAGCCGGTCTCCGCGCTCGACGTCTCCGTGCGCGGCCAGGTCGTCGACCTGCTGCAGCGGCTCGCCGCGGAGCAGGGGCTGACTTTGGTGCTCGTGTCGCACGACATCGCGATCGTCGGGCGGCTGTGCGAGCGGACCGTGGTGCTGCACCACGGGCGGGTCGTCGAGGAGGGTCCGACGGCGTCGCTGCTGGCGTCGCCGCAGGAGGCGTACACCCGCCGGCTCCTGGCGGCGGTCCCGCAGCTGCCGGCGGTCTGAGGCCCGGCACGACCCCTCGAGTGGAGGGGGGGGGGGGGGGGGGGGGGGGGGGGGGGGGGGGGGGGGGGGGGGGGGGGGGGGGGGGGGGGGGGGGGGG
>NZ_JBYTEP010000053.1:0-28473 GCF_058792015.1 Cellulomonas sp. EB106-03-03-XG116 | reverse complement strand
GACGCCGCGAGCGCCGCGCCGCCCGCCGCCCCGCGCCGCCGGCGCCGCCGAGGCCGCGCGGTCGCCGCGGTGGTGGTCGTCGCCCTCGTGCTGCTGCTCGCCTGGCCGATCGGCCTGGTCCTGTGGGCGGACGGCAAGATCCAGCACGTGGCGGCGCTCTCGGGGGCCGCGGACACCCCGGGCACCACCTACCTCCTCGCCGGCTCCGACTCCCGCGAGGACGGCGCGATCGAGGACCCTGACACCGTCGGCGCCCGCACCGACACGATCCTGCTGCTGCAGGTCCCCGACTCGGGCCCGGCCGCGCTCATCTCGCTGCCGCGCGACACCTACGTCGACATCCCGGGCCACGACCCGAGCAAGCTCAACGCCGCGTTCTCGTGGGGCGGCGCCCCGCTGCTGGTCCAGACCGTCGAGGAGCTCACGGGGCTCACCGTCGACCACTACGTCGAGATCGGCTTCGGCGGCGTCGAGCAGATCGTCGACGCGCTCGGGGGCGTCGAGCTGTGCCTCGACGGCAGCACCGGGATCTCGTTCCCGCTGAACGACACCAACTCCGGCCTCGTCTGGGACGCCCCCGGCTGCAAGACCGTCGACGGCGTCCAGGCGCTCGCCTACTCGCGCATGCGCTACTCCGACCCGTCCGGGGACATCGGCCGCGGCCTGCGCCAGCGCGCGCTGATCTCCGCCGTCGCCGCCAAGGCCGAGAACCCCGCGCTGCTGCTGCAGCCGGGCAAGCAGGTCTCGCTGATCAACTCCGGGACCGCCGTGCTGACGGCGAGCGACGAGACGGGCATCGTCGACCTGGGGCGGCTGGCGCTGGCGTTCCGCGCGGCCACCGGGCCGGGCGGCATCACCGGCACCCCGCCGATCAAGAGCCTGGACTACCGCCCGGGCAACGCCGGGTCCACCGTGCTCCTCGACCCGGACCAGACGCCGTCCTTCTTCGCGGCGATCCGGGACGGCTCCCTCGAGCCGGGCGTCGTCGGGGGCGTGCCCGGCTCCTGACCGGAGCGGAACCCGGCGCGCACCAGGCCCGCGAGGCCGACGAGCGCGTCCCGGGCCCGCTCGCACCCCGCGGTGGTCGCGCGCCGCAGCCGCGGGCCGAACGGCCTCTCGACGAACCGGTGCACCAGCCACGCCAGCACCAGCGAGAACCCGGTCGCCGCGACGAGCACCGCCCACACGGGCAGCCGGTCGTGCAGCAGGTGGATCACCCACAGGCCCCAGTACTCGTGCGTGAGGTACAGCGGGTAGGTCAGCGCGCCCGCGGCGGTGAGCCCGGCCCAGCGCCACCGCGACAGCGGGGTGAGCGACACCAGCGCGACCAGGCCGACGCACGCCGGCAGCGCGACCGCGAGCAGCACGGCGCTCGGCTCCACCACGGAGTTCGCGCCCAGCGAGTGCATCCGGGCCGGCACCAGGGCCGCGGTCGCGACGGCGGTGTTGGCCGCGACCAGCAGCCACGGCACGACGGCGTGCCCGGTGCGGTGGATGACGTACAGCGCCATGCCGGCCGCGAACAGCGGGGCGTACGGCGCCACCAGCCAGGTGACCGCGTCCGACCAGCCCAGCGCGCGGGCCAGCATCGCCGCGGCCGGCCACAGCGCGGCGAACCACAGCACGCGCCGCCGGGTGATCCCCACCGCCGCGAACAGCGCGATCAGCACGTAGAACCGCAGCTCGACCCAGAGCGTCCAGTACACGCCGTCCACGTGCCCGACGTCGAACAGGGACTGCAGCAGCGTGAGGTTGACCAGCACCTGGCCGCCGGTGATCTGCTTGCCCTCCCAGACGAGCAGCAGCAGCGCCCCGGTGAGCAGCACGCCGGTCCAGTACGCGGGGTACAGCCGCGCGACCCGGGAGCCGATGATGTCGGGGACCGACCGGCCCCACGCCGTCATCAGGATGACGAACCCGCTGATCACGAAGAACAGCTCGGGACCGAGCGAGGTGTACGTGGCCCAGCCGGCGACGGCGGGCGCGACCTCCGCGAGGTCGCGGCCCCAGGCGTCGGTCTGCCGGGCGGTGAAGTGGTACGCGAGCACCCCGAGCGCGGCGAGGAACCGCAGGGCGTCCAGCGCGGCGAGGCGCGGCGCGCGGGCGGCGGTGGCGGGGCTGCGGCCCGGCGCCGGGGCGGCGTCGGGTCGGGCGGTGCGGGGCGGCGCGGTGGTCGTCACCGTCTCGACGGTAGGTGCGGGTCCGGCGGTCCGCCCGTCGAGCGGGCCCGCCTCGGGCGCCTCTCGACGAGACCTTCACGCCACGCTCGGCCCACCCCCGCGACCCTCAGGAGGAGGTGCGCCCGCCGAGTCTCCATCTCGCGCCTGTTCAAGACCGCGGTCGCGCAGACGCGAAATGGAGACTCGGCGAAGGCGGCCGCGCGCAGCCGGGCGCGGGCGGGGCGTCAGCCGGGGGCGGGCGGGGCGTCAGCCGGGGGCGGAGTGCGTCAGCCGCCGAAGCCGACCGCGGGGCGGCGGCCGTCGCCGTGCAGGGACCGCAGCCGCTCGCCCTTGGCGTCCGCCTGCGCGCGCAGGTCGTCCTGGAACGCGAGCATCGCCGCGGCGAGCCGGCGGGCCGTCTCGTCCGTGCCCGCCCCGAGGATGCGCGCGGCCAGCAGCCCGGCGTTCCGGGCGCCGCCGATCGACACCGTCGCCACCGGCACACCGGCGGGCATCTGCACGATCGACAGCAGCGAGTCCATCCCGTCGAGCCGCGACAGCGGCACCGGCACGCCGATCACGGGCAGCGGCGTGACGGCCGCGAGCATGCCCGGCAGGTGCGCCGCCCCGCCGGCCCCCGCGATGATCGCGCGCAGCCCGCGCCCGGCGGCCTCGCGGCCGTAGGCGACCATCTTGTCGGGCTGCCGGTGCGCGGAGACGACGTCGACCTCCACCGGGACGTCGAACTCGGCGAGCGCCTCGGCCGCGGCCTCCATGACGGGCCAGTCCGAGTCCGAGCCCATGACGATGCCGACGAGCGGGGTGGCCATGCGGTGCCTCCGGTGGGGTGGGTGTCGGGGGTGGTGGGCCGGGCGGGCCCGGTCGGTCAGGGCGTCGTGTCGCCGCGCAGCACGGCCGCCGCGGCGACCGCCCGGCGCCGGACGTCGGCCAGGTCGTCCCCGGACACCGTGACGTGCCCGAGCTTGCGGCCGGGGCGCACGCCCTTGCCGTAGAAGTGCACCTTGGCGCCCGGGTCGAGCGCGGCCACCTCGGCCAGCCCGTCGGTGAGCGCGGCGCGGGTGGAGCCGAGCACGTTCGCCATGACCGTCCACGGCGCCCGGGCCTCCGTCGCCCCGAGCGGCAGGTCGAGCACGGCCCGCAGGTGCTGCTCGAACTGGCTGGTGACCGAGCCGTCGATCGTCCAGTGCCCCGAGTTGTGCGGGCGCATCGCCAGCTCGTTCACCAGCACGCGCGGGGCGCCGCCGTCGGGGTCGGCGACCTCGAACAGCTCGACCGCGAGCACGCCGGTGACGCCCAGGCCCTCGGCCACCTCCCGGGCGATCCGCTCCGCCGTGGCCGCGGTGCGCGGGTCCAGGTCGGGGGCCGGGGCCACCACCTCGGCGCACACCCCGTCGCGCTGCACCGACTCGACGACGGGCCAGGTGCGGACCTCGCCGGACGGCGCGCGGGCCACGAGCGCGGCCAGCTCCCGGGTGAACGGCACCCGCTCCTCGGCCAGCAGCGGGGCGCCCGTGCCGTCGGCGGCCGCGGCCAGCCAGTCGTCGGCCTCCTCCGCGGACCGCACGACCCGCACGCCCTTGCCGTCGTAGCCGCCGCGCGCGGTCTTCACCACGGCGGTGCCGTCGCCGGCCGCGAGGAACGCGGCGAGGTCGGCGGCGGAGTCGAGCGGTGCCCACCGCGGGCACGGCACGCCGAGCGCCGTCAGCCGGGTGCGCATGACGATCTTGTCCTGCGCGTGCACCAGCGCGTCCGGGCCGGGCCGCACGGCGACGCCGCGGTCCTCCAGCTCGGTGAGCAGGCCGTTGGGCACGTGCTCGTGCTCGAAGGTGAGCGCGTCGGCGCCGACCACGAGCGCCTCGACGGCCACCGGGTCCGCCGCCGCGCCGACGGGCGCGTCGACCACCACCTGCGCCGCCGACGACACCGCGTCCTCGACCAGCACCCGCAGGTGCACGCCGAGCGCCGTCGCCGCGGGCGCCATCATGCGGGCGAGCTGCCCACCACCGACCACTGCCACCACGGGTGCTGCCACGAGCCGTGAGCCTAACCGACGTCGCACAGCGGTCCCCCAGCGTCTCGCCGTACCCTGTCGGGGTGACTCCCTCCGGTGCGCCCCGCCTCGCGGCCGCACCAGGACCCGCCCCCGAGGCCCGCCCCGGGCTCCTGCACGGCCTGCTGTACCGCATGCCGCGCCGGTCCCTCCGCGACCGGGCCCTCGAGCTGGTCCGGTTCGGCTCGGTCGGCACGGTCGCGTTCGTCGTCGACCTCGGCACGTACAACCTGCTGCGGTTCGGCCCCGTCGACGCGCTGCACGGCAAGCCGCTGACCGCCCGCATCATCGCGGTCGTGCTCGCGACGCTGGTGTCCTGGCTCGGCAGCCGGCACTGGACGTTCGCCGGCCAGAGCAAGCACCGCGGCGGCCGCGAGCTGCTGCTGTTCTCCGCGATCAACGTCGTCGGCATCGGGTTCACCGTCGGCACGCTGTGGTTCTCGCACTACGTGCTGGGCCACTCGGGGCCGTTCGCCGACAACGTCGCGAACGTCATCGGCATCGTGCTCGGCACGGTCGTGCGGTACGTGGGCTACAAGCTGTTCGTGTTCACCGGGTCGGCGGGCCTGCCGGTCGCGCTGGCGGAGGTGGGGCACGAGTCCCGCGCGGCCGACGACCCGGCGGGCGGCTCCGTCCCGCACCCCCGCGCCACGCGCGACTGACGCGGTCAGCGCACCCGCGGTCAGCCGCCCGCGGGTGCGCCGTCGGTGGGCGGCCGGGCCGAGGGCCGTTCGGTCGCCGGCCGCGCGACCAGGGTCGTGACCGCCAGCAGCACCAGGGCGACGACCGCCACGGTCGCCACGTAGGCGGGCGTGAGGTGCCCCGCGAGCACGAGCGCGAGGGCCGCCCCCGCGCCGATCACCACCCGCACCAGCACCCGCTGCTCGGCGAACCACACCCCGACCGGCCCGGTGCTGATCCCGCGCCGCTCGCCCGCCGTCCGCAGCCAGGTCGCGCCGCGGGTCCAGGACGCCCGCAGCGACCGCGCCGCCGACGTCCCGCCCGCGACGAACGCCACCAGCGCGACGACGACGCCGAGCACGAACGCCGAGCGCAGCGCCACCCGCAGGAACGCCACCACCTGGTCGTAGACCACCACGGCGGCGTCGGGCCGCTGCACCCCCGGCGGCAGGGCGTCGACGTACACCGAGCGCCCGATGGTCAGCGCCGCGCCGAGCAGGAGCATCGCCCCCGCCAGGGACAGCCCCGCGACCACCAGCGCCCGCGACCGGTGCACGGCCGCCACCACGCCCGCGGCCAGGAGGCCGAGCGACAGCCAGATCAGCCACGTGCCGAGCAGGTCCAGCACCCGGTAGGCGTTCTGCGCCCGGACCAGGTCGGCGCTCTGCATCAGCGGGAAGCTGGCGCTGATCGCGGGCAGCCGGTCCACCAGCGTGAACCCGGCGTCCGACAGCGAGCTGCGGACGGTGTCCACCACGCCCGTCAGGTCGACCACGAGCGTCCCCTGGGCGTCGATGCTGGCGATCGCGTCCGGGTCGCCGCGCAGCACGGCGTTCAGCTGGGCGTGCACCGTGCGGTTCGCCTCGTCCCACACCGCCTCGAAGACGTCCGACGTCACCACCGCGTCGACCGCCCGGCGGATCACGTTCGTCGCCCCGTCGACCAGCGGGCCCTGCAGCGAGCCGACCAGCGCCGACACCCGCGGCGGCAGCCCGAGCCCCTCGACGGCGGTCACCGCGTCGGACGCCAGCCCGTCGAGGTCCGCCGCGTCGACGATCGCGCCGGTCACCCGGTTGGTCACGGCGCCCTGGATCTGCGGGTCGTCCACCAGCGGTCCCACGGTGGCGAGGTACCGGTCGGTGTCGGTGACCAGGTCCCGCGCCCACACGGCGACGACGGCCACCGGGGCGAGCAGGGCGCCCAGGACGATCAGCACGACCGCCGCCGCGGCGCGGGTCCTGTGCCGCTGCCGGGGAGGCGCGGGCGGCGGCACGGCACCACCCGCCGCGGGGTCGGCGCTCGCGTCGACGGCTGCACGCGCGGTCGCGGCGGCCCGCAGCTGCGCGTTCTCCGCCTCCAGCGCGGCGATCCGCGCGGTGAGGTCCGCCGCCGTCCCCGGCCCGGGACGCTGCTCGGCCATCGACCCCACCCCCTCGGGCGCCCGCCGCGGGAGGCGCCCCTCGCGGCGAGGCTAGCGCCGCGCGTCGCGCCCCTCCCCCACCCACCGGGGGTGACCGCCGGCGGCGCGTAGGTGCCCGCGCCTCAGCGCCGCCGGCGCGCCCGCTCCGAGCGCGGCGAGATGACCGACCCGCGCGGCAGCACCACGTCGGGCGCCATCGCCGCCGGCACGCCGGCGAGGAACAGCGCGAACACCGCCGGCCGCCGCTGCGCGAGCTCGAGCCGCGCCCCGTCGGCCGACGCCAGGTCCCGCGCCAGCGCCAGGCCCAGTCCGGTGCCCTTGCCGGAGGTGACCTCGCGCTCGAAGATCCGCGGCGCCAGGTCGTCCGGGACGCCGTCGCCCTCGTCGGCGACCTCGACCACGACCGAGCGCGCCGCGCCGGCCCGGGACCGCACGGTCGTCGTGCCGCCGCCGTGCCGCAGCGAGTTCTCGATCAGCGTGGCCAGCACCTGCGCCAGCGCGCCGGGGGTGGCGAGCACCTGGGCCTTCGGGTCGACCTCGACGACGAGGCGGCGGCCCTCGGCCTCGAAGGTCGGCCGCCACTCCTCCTCCTGCTGGTGCACGACGTCGCCCAGCCGGATCGCCTCCGTGGTGCCGCCCTGCGCGCGCCGCGACCGGGTGAGCAGGTCGTCGACGACCGTCACCAGCCGCTCGACCTGCTCCAGCGAGATCCGCGCCTCCTCGCGCACCGCCGGGTCGTCGGAGGCCAGCATGATCTCCTCGAGCCGCATGGTGAGCGCGGTCAGCGGGGTGCGGAGCTGGTGCGACGCGTCGGACGCGAACTGCCGCTCGGCAGCGAGCCGCCCGGCCATCCGGTCGGCGCTGCGCGCGAGCTCGGCCGCGACCAGGTCGATCTCCTCGACGCCGGACGGCTCCAGCTGCGGGCGCACCTGCCCGGAGCCCAGCTGCTCGGCGGAGGCCGCGAGGTAGACCAGCGGGGCGGCCAGCCGGTTCGCCTGCCAGATGGCCATGGCGATGCCGGCCGCGAAGGCGACGATCGCCGCGGCCACGACCAGCCCCATGATCTGCGCGCTCATGAGGAACACGTCCCACCACGGGGCGTACATCGTGATCCGGGCGCCGGTCGTGGACGTCTCGGTGATCGTGATGGCTCGCTCGGGCACGTCCGGGCCCGCCTGGTACCGGCCGCCCTCGGTGGTGACGACGAAGATGCTCACCGCGACGCCGCCCCCGCGGTCGACGTACGGCTCGAGCATGGTGTCGGACAGCGGCGTGCCCTCCTGGACGCGGCTGTCGATCTGCCGCGCCAGGTCGGACGCGCGGGTCTCGAGCGACCCGATCTCGTTGTCCCGGACGTACTGCGCGCCGAGGAAGGCGAGCGGGAACCCGAGCAGGACGACCGCCACCGTGACGGCCGCGATGGTGGCCTGGAGGACGCGGCGGCGCACGGGTCAGCCCCGGTTGCCCTCTCCGGACTCGAACCGGAAGCCCATCCCCCGCACCGTGCTGATGTAGCGGGGCGCGCTCGCGTCGTCGCCGAGCTTGCGGCGCAGCCACGACACGTGCATGTCGAGCGTCTTGGTGGAGCCGGTCGGGTCGGAGCCCCACACCTCGCGCATGAGCGTCTCGCGGGCGACGACGGTGCCCGCCGCGCCGACCAGCACGCGGAGCAGGTCGAACTCCTTGGCGGTGAGGTGCAGCTCGCGCTCCGCCTGGAACGCGCGGTGCGCCGCCACGTCCACGCGGACGTCCTGGCTGCGCAGCTCGTCCTCGTCGGGGGTGTCCCCGCCGGTGCGCCGGAGCAGGGCCCGCACGCGGGCGAGCAGCTCGGCCAGCCGGAACGGCTTGGTCACGTAGTCGTCGGCGCCGGCGTCGAGCCCGACGACCAGGTCCACCTCGTCGGCGCGGGCGGTCAGCACCAGCACGGGCGTGGTCAGGCCCTGGTTCCGGATGGCGCGGGCGACGTCGAGCCCGTCCATGTCGGGCAGCCCGAGGTCGAGCACCACGAGGTCGGCCTCGCTCGCGCGGTCGATGGCCCCCTGCCCGGTGCCCTGGACCCGGACGTCGTAGCCCTCCCGGCCCAGTGCCCGCGCCAAAGGCTCGGCAATCGCGGGATCGTCCTCAGCCAGCAGCACCTGCGTCATTCCGCCATGTTAGGTCACGGAACGGTCTACGACACGGCGCACCGGGGTATCGGTTCGGTGAAGTCCGCCCGTCCCCCCGTGGTCGGACCCCGCCCGGGACCTCGGTCCGCCCCCGGGGGCACGACCCGCGGCGGGCGCCGACCTACGCTGGCGCGATGACGTGGTGGGAACGCCTCACGCGGTGGGAGGAACGCCACCAGCTCGGGATCGACGTCGGCGCGATGGTGCTGACGGGTCTCGTCGTCGTGCCCCTCGGGGCCAGCATGGCGCCGAACTGGGGGCTCGGCTCCTACGCCGGGGCCGCGCTGGCCGCGCTCGCCTGGGCGCCGCTGGGCTGGCGGCGGACGCACCCGGTCGCCTCGGTGGTGAGCGTCTACATCGCCTGCCTCCTGCACCTCCTGGTCGGCGTGCCGCTGCTGCTGCCGTCGGACCTGGCGGTGCTGCTCGCGCTGTACTCGGTCACGGTGCACGGGCCGAGGTGGGCCCACCTCACCGCGATGGGTTCGGCGCTCGTGGGGAACCTGTTCATGGTGTCCGGGCTGCTGCTGCAGTCCTGGGCCGGCAGCGCCGCGGAGATGGCGGCGTCCGCGATCGCCCTGTGGCTGTTCGCCTCCGTGACCGCGCTGGCCGTGTGGGCGTTCGGCCTCGTCCGGCGCTCGCGCCGCGTGACGATCGCCGCGCTGCGCGACCGCGCGGAGCGGCTGGAGGTCGAGCGCGACCAGCAGGCGCGGATCGCCACGGCCGCCGAGCGCACCCGGATCGCGCGCGAGATGCACGACATCGTCGCCCACTCGCTCTCCGTCGTCGTGGCGCAGGCGGACGGCGGCCGGTACGCGGCCGCGGCGGACCCCGAGGCGGCGACCCGCGCCCTCGGCACGATCGCCGAGACCGGGCGGGCGGCGCTGGCCGACATGCGCCGGCTGCTCGGGGTGCTGCGGGAGCCGGACCGGGCGCCGGGCTCGGAGGCGGCCGGCGGGACGCCGGGCCTGCCCGGCCGGCCGGGCGCACCGGCGGCCGAGGGGGCGACCGCGCCGTACACCCCGCAGCCCGCCGAGCACGACCTCGAGTCCCTGGTCGAGCAGGTCCGCTCCTCCGGGGTGCGGGCCTCGCTGGTCCGCATGGGCACGCCGCGCCGGCTGCCCCCCGGCATCGGGCTGACCGTGTACCGGATCTGCCAGGAGGCGCTCACCAACGTGCTCAAGCACGGCGGCCCCGACGTGACGGTCACCGTGCTCGCGCAGTGGCAGGCCGCCGCGCTCGTGCTGGAGATCACCGACGACGGCCGCGGCGCCGCGGCGGACTCCGACGGCGCCGGGCAGGGCCTGCTCGGCATGCGGGAGCGGGCGACGATGGTGGGCGGCACGCTGAGCGCCGGCCCGCGCCCGGGCGGCGGGTTCCGCGTGCGCGCCGAGCTGCCGCTGCCCCCGGGTGCGCCGGTGGACGACCGGGCCGCCGCGCCCGGCACCCTAGGCTGACGCCCATGTCCGCCATCCGCGTCGGCCTCGTCGACGACCAGCAGCTCGTGCGCGCCGGGTTCCGCCTGGTCATCGACTCCCAGCCCGACCTCGAGGTCGTCCTGGAGGCCGGCGACGGCGCCCAGGCCGTGCAGGCGCTCACCGCCGGCACCGCGCAGGCGGGCGTCCTCGGCCCCGTCGACGTCGTGCTGATGGACGTCCGGATGCCGCACCTCGACGGCCTCGCCGCCACCGAGCGGATCGTCGCCGCGGGCACGCCCGAGCACCCCGCGCCGCGGATCATCGTGCTGACCACGTTCGACATCGACGAGTACGTGCTGGCCGCCATCCGCGCGGGCGCGAGCGGCTTCCTGCTCAAGGACACGCCGCCCGAGGACATGCTCGACGCGATCCGCACCGTGCACCGCGGCGACGCGGTCATCGCGCCGTCGTCGACGCGGCGCCTGCTGGAGCACCTGGTCACGGCCCTGCCCGCCGAGCAGCAGCAGGCGTCCGCCGGCGCCGAGGCGCTCGCGACGCTCACCGACCGCGAGCGCGAGGTGCTGGTGCTGATGGCCCGCGGGCGGTCGAACACCGAGATCGGCGAGGACCTGTTCGTCGCCGAGGCCACCGTGAAGACGCACGTCGGGCGCATCCTCGCCAAGCTGGGCGCCCGGGACCGGGTGCAGGCGGTCGTCGTGGCCTACGAGACCGGCCTGGTCGTCCCCGGGGCGTGACCCGGGCACGACCCGGGCACGGGCCCGGTCGGGCCCCGGTCGCGCGCCGCTCCCCCACGTCGTACCGGGGGATGACGCGAGGTCCGGACCGGGGGTGGACGCGGCCGTGCGGCTGCGCTCCGTAGCGTCGGGGACGTCCCGATCCCGAGTCCCAGGAGCACAGCCGTGGACCCGTTCGTCCCCGCCCCCGCCGCCAGCGCCGGCCCGATCGCCCCGCACGCCGGGGCCCCGCAGCACCGGGAGGCCGCGGTCCGCGCCCGCGGGCTGACCAAGGTCTACGGCCGCGGCGAGGCCGAGGTCCGCGCCCTCGCCGGGGTGGACGTCGACTTCGCGGCCGGCGAGTTCACCGCGATCATGGGCCCGTCGGGCTCCGGCAAGTCGACGCTCATGCACGTGCTCGCCGGCCTCGACGCCGCGACCGCCGGCTCCGCGTTCCTCGGGCGGACCGACGTCACCACCCTCGACGACGACGCGCTCACCCGGCTCCGCCGCGACCGGGTCGGCTTCGTGTTCCAGTCGTTCAACCTGCTGCCGATGTTCACGGCCGAGCAGAACATCCTGCTCCCGCTCGAGCTCGCCGGTGCCAAGGCCGACCGCGCCTGGTTCGACACCCTGGTCGCGACGCTCGGCCTCGGGCAGCGGCTCACGCACCGCCCCTCCGAGCTGTCGGGCGGCCAGCAGCAGCGCGTCGCGATCGCCCGGGCGCTGATCGCCAAGCCCGAGGTCGTCTTCGCCGACGAGCCCACCGGCAACCTCGACTCGCGCTCCGGCGCCGAGGTGCTGAGCTTCCTGCGCCGCTCCGTCCGCGAGCTCGGCCGCACGATCATCATGGTCACGCACGACCCGACGGCCGCCGCCTACGCCGACCGCGTGGTGCTGCTCGCCGACGGGCGGATCGCGGGCGACATCGTCGACCCGACCCCGGAGGCCGTGCTCGCCGGGCTGGACGCGCTGCGTCAGCTCGAGGTCACCGACGTGCCGGCGGGTGCCTGATGTGGCGGCTCACCCTGGCGCAGATGCGCCGGAGCCTCGGCCGGCTCACCGCCGCGGGCGTCGCGGTCGCGATCGGCACCGCGTTCGTCGCGGCGACGCTGCTCGCCGGTGACGTCATGCAGCGGATCTCGTACGACTCGCTCACCGCGTCGTACGGGACCGCCGACATCATCGCCGACGCCGGCAACGGCGACGCGCTGACCGACGAGACCGTCGAGGCGGTGCGGGGCACGCCCGGCGTCGCGGCGGCGGACCCCCGGATCGTGGCCCCGTACGTCAGCATGTCGGCGGGCGACCGGGCGATCTCGCAGACGCTCGTGCCCGTGGCGAGCGACCCCGCCTTCGACACCCAGCACGTGACGGCCGGCGCCCTGCCGACCGCGGACGGCGAGATCGCGCTGCCCGAGCGGGCCGCCGAGCGGCTCGGCGTGGGCGTCGGCGACACGATCACCGTGTCGTACTACACCTGGCAGCCGACCGACGGGGCGGCGGCCGACGACGCCACGGCCGAGGCCCCCGCCGAGGAGGCCACCGCCGGCGCGACCGACGACGCCACGGCCGACGCGACCGACGCGGCGCCGGGCGAGGACGGGACCTACCGCGAGGTGGACGCCGACGCCGAGGTCGTGGGCCTGACCACCGACCCGACCTCCGCGTGGGCCCAGTACGGCGGCGCTGCGCTCGCCACGACCGCCGACGCGCTGCTCTGGGGCGGCTGGGGCGAGGGCGGCGCCACGCCGACCCTGGTCGACGCCGCGACCTCCCAGCTGCTGGTCGCCGTCGACCCGGGCGCCGACACCGCGACCGTCATCGACGCCGTCGAGGGCGTGCTGACCGCCTCCGGCAGCACCGACCCGATCGTGCTCACCCGCGACGCCGCCGCCGAGCGGGCCCTGTCCGGCAGCGGCGGCACCGGCCCGATCCTCGTCGTCGTCCTGGCGTTCGCCGCCGTGGCGATGATCGTCGCCGGCCTCGTCATCGCGAACACGTTCCAGGTGCTGGTCGCCCAGCGGACCCGGACGCTCGCCCTGCTCCGCTGCGTCGGCGCCGTGCGGTCCCAGGTCCGCGGGTCGGTGCTGCTGGAGGCCGGGCTGCTCGGGCTGGCGGCCTCCGTCGCGGGGACGCTGCTCGGCACCGGGCTGGTGCAGATCGCGCTGCTGGTGATGCAGAACGCGGACCTGCCGTTCCCGGTCCCGACCGTGGTCCGCCCGACGGTCGCGAGCGTCGTCGCGCCGCTGGCGGTCGGCCTGGTCGTCACCGTGCTGGCCGCCCTGACGCCCGCCCGCGTCGCCACCCGGGTCGCGCCGATCGCCGCGCTGCGCCCGGCCGACGCCCCCGTCGCGGGGAGCCGCGCGGGCCGGTTCCGGCTGGTCGTCAGCCTGGTGCTGGTCGTCGGCGGCGCGCTGATGCTCGCCGGCGGCGTGGCCCTGTCCCAGCGGGCCCTCGTCGCCGCGGTGGGCATCGCCATCCTCGGCGGCGCGGCGTCCTTCGTCGGCCTGCTGGTCGGCGCCGTGTTCTGGATGCCGCGGGTCGTCGCCGCGATCGGCGGCCTCGTCGGCCGGCTCGGGATGCCCGCGCGGCTCGCCGCCGCCAACACCGGCCGCAACCCGGCGCGCACCGCCGCCACCAGCACGGCGCTGCTGATCGGCGTCACGCTCGTCGCGATGATGAGCACCGGCGCCGTGACGGCCCGGGCCACCCTGGACGACGAGCTCGACACGCGGTTCCCCGTCGACCTCGCGATCTCGACGCCGTACGCGGCGGACGAGGACGGCACCGCGGTCGCCGAGCCGCTGCCCGCGGGCACCGTCGACGCCCTGGCCGACATCGCCGGCGTGGAGTCCGTGGCCGCCCTCCCGCGGGACAGCGTCGAGCTCGGCGGCTCGGGGAACGTCGTCGACGCCCTGGGGATCACGCCCGAGCAGGCGGCAGACGTGCTCCGCGACGCCGACCTCGCCGCCGCGGTCGGCGACGGCACCGTCGTGGTGCCCCGGTCGCTCGCCGCGACCAGCGGGATCGAGGACGGCGACACGATCGCGCTGGCCCGCAGCGAGGGCGACGCGTCCGGCGGGGCGGGCACGGTCGACCTGACCGCCGTCGTCGTGCCGCTGGACGACTGGACCGTCCTCGTCACCCCGGCGACCCTCGACGCCCTCGGCTCCCCCGGGACCGAGAGCACGGCGTGGCTGCGGGTCGCGGACGTCAACGCCTCCGGCGAGGTCGTGCAGCAGGTGCAGGACCTGACGGCGGACTCCCCGCTCGACATCACCGGCGCGGCGCTCGAGCGGGCGCTGTACCAGCGGGCGATCGACACCCTGCTCGCGGTCGTGGTCGGGCTGCTGGCCGTGGCCGTGGTGATCGCGCTGATCGGCGTCACCAACACGCTCTCGCTGTCGGTCATCGAGCGGCGCCGCGAGTCGGCGACGCTGCGGGCCCTCGGGCTCACCCGCCGGCAGCTCCGGGCGTCGATGGCCGTCGAGGGCGCGCTGATCGCCGGGGTCGGCGCGGTGGTCGGGGTCCTGCTCGGGATGGCCTACGGCTGGCTCGGGTCGGCCGCGGTGCTCGCCGGGATCGCCGACCTCCAGCTCCGCGTGCCGTGGACGGACCTGGGCCTGGTGCTCGGGGTGGCGCTGGTCGCCGGCGTGCTCGCCTCGGCGCTGCCCGGACGCACGGCGGCCCGGACTCCCCCGGTGGCGGCCCTCGCGGTCGACTGACCGCGGACCAGCGACGCGCGCCCGGCACGGGGACCTCCGGGCCGGGCGCGCGTGGTGCCGGGGCGTGCGTCGGGCGTCAGTCCTCGCGGCCCGCGCCGACCGTGGTCCAGGCGACGACCGCCGGGGTGACCAGGAGGCCGCCGACGACGACCGCCAGCACCAGCACCGCGACCGACCAGACGGCGACCTCGACGCCGAGCCAGCCGACCGCGAGCACGACCAGGAGGATCTGCACCGTCATCACCGGCGCGCGGCCCCAGCGGTGGCCCTGCAGCAACGCCCGGCCCGCCCCGCCCAGCACGGCCGCGATGCCCGCCGCGAGGAGCACCAGGAACACCACCGGCCCCGGCATCGACGTCCCGCGGACGAGCGCCACGACGAGCGCCCCGGCGATCACCGCCACCGCGAGGGCCTGGAGGAGCACGAGGCCGGCGAGCAGCCGGACGGCGCCCGGAGCGGACGCCCGGGGCGGCTGGGGGGTGGCGGATCCGGTCACGCCGCCGACCCTACGCGCGCCGCGGGTGAAAGCGCGGCGGCGTCCTCGCAGGTCCCGGCGGCGGGCTCGCCGGGACCAGGGACGATGGTCCCGACGACCGGACGGGTTGGCGCCCGGCGACCCGGTGGGAGTACGGTGCGGCCAAGGCGTTCAGGGTGCACACAGATGTGACAGACGCCTCAGTCGTCACGCGCAAGAAACCTGCGCGTAACCCCTTGTGCGCCCTCCGGCGGCCATGTGAATCTTGTACTCAGCAGTTCGATTCCCCCGAGCGCCGACGCTCACGCCCCCCGCCTTCTTCCGTGCGTCGGACGTGTGCTCGTGCTCCCATGCCGCCCAGCCCCCTGGTCGCGGCATGCCCCCGTGCTGAGGAGTGTTTCGATGGATTGGCGTCACCAGGCAGCGTGTCTGACCGAGGA
Organism: Cellulomonas sp. EB106-03-03-XG116; assembly: GCF_058792015.1. Lineage (NCBI taxonomy): Bacteria > Bacillati > Actinomycetota > Actinomycetes > Micrococcales > Cellulomonadaceae > Cellulomonas > Cellulomonas sp. EB106-03-03-XG116. The sequence goes on along the minus strand of NZ_JBYTEP010000053.1, from coordinate 13,185 downwards.
CCCGGAGCTGTTCTTCCCGATCGGCAACACGGGCCCCGCCCTGCTGCAGATCGAGGAGGCCAAGGCCGTGTGCCGCCGGTGCGACGTCGTCGACACCTGCCTGAAGTGGGCGCTGGAGTCCGGCCAGGACGCCGGCGTCTGGGGCGGGCTGTCCGAGGACGAGCGCCGCGCCCTCAAGCGCCGCACCGCCCGGCAGCGCCGCGCGGGCTGACCCGCACGCAGCACGTCCGACGCCCGCCGCGCCCCTCCCTCCGGGGCACGGCGGGCGTCGTCGCGTCCGGCCTCGGACGCCCCCGCCGAGTCGCCACTCCGCGCCTCTGCGCGGGCGCCGACCCCCAGACCGCTCGCGCAGACTCGGCGAAGAGCGCGGGGCGAAGGGCCGCGTGGGCGGCGCGGCGAGGGCTCGGCGGGAGGGCTAGGCGACCGTGGCCGCGGCGTCGCGGCCCGGGGTGCGGAGCGTCGCGCGCAGCGTGACCTGCGTGCCCCCGCCGTCCCGCGGGGCCCACGCGATCGAGCCGCGGAGCTCGTTGGTCACCAGGGTCGAGACGATCTGCGTGCCGAGGCCGGTTCCCGGGCCCGCGCTGCTGCCGGCGGAGTCGGCGGGGATGCCGGCGCCGTCGTCCGCGACCGTGACCGTGAGGTCGTCCTCGACGCGCTCGGCGTTCACCTCGACCGACCCGTGGTCCCGCCCGGCCAGCCCGTGCTCGACGGCGTTGGTCACCAGCTCGGTCAGCACGAGCGCGAGCGCGGTGGCGTCCTCGGCCGACACCGGCCCGAACGTCCCGCGCACCAGCGTCCGCACGGACGCCCCGGCCGACGCCACGTCCGCGGCGAGCCGCAGCGACCGGCCGACCAGCTCGTCGAACTGCACGGTCTCGTCGAGCGTCTGGGACAGCGTCTCGTGCACCAGCGCGATCGTGGCGACCCGGCGCATGGCCTCCTCGAGCGCCGCGCGGGCCTCGGGCACGTTCATCCGGCGGGCCTGGAGCCGCAGCAGCGCGGCGACGGTCTGCAGGTTGTTCTTCACGCGGTGGTGGATCTCGCGGATCGTCGCGTCCTTGGTGATGAGCTCCCGCTCGCGGCGGCGCAGCTCGGACACGTCCCGGCACAGCAGCACGGCGCCGATCCGCTCGCCCTCCTCGGACAGCGGGACCGCACGCAGCGAGAGCGCGACGCCGTGCGCCTCGATGTCGGTGCGCCACGGCGCGCGGCCCATGAGCACGAGCGGCATCGACTCGTCGACCGGGGAGTTCTGCTCGACGAGGTCGGCGACCACCTCGACCAGCGACCGGCCGACCAGGTCGTCCATCGCGCCGAACCGGTGGAAGCAGGACAGGGCGTTCGGGCTGGCGTACAGCACCTCGCCCTCGGAGTTGAGCCGCACGAGGCCGTCGGCGACGCGGGGCGCGCCGCGGCGCGGGCCGGTCGCGGCGTTCGTCATCGGGAACTCGCCGCGGGCGATCATCCCCATGATGTCGTCGGCGGCCTCGACGTAGTTCAGCTCGAGGCGGCTGGGCGTGCGGGCGCCGCCGAGGTTGGTCTGCCGGGCGATGACCGCGATCGCCCGGCCCTCGTGCACGACCGGCACCGCCTCCTCGCGCACCGCGTACGACCCGAACCAGCGCGGCTCCCGCGACCGCTGCGCCCGGACCTCGCTCAGCGAGCGCTCGAGCTGCGGGCGCTGCCCCTCGGGCGCGCGCGAACCCACGACGTCGTCGTAGTGCACGGTCGCGCCGGTGCTGGGCCGGGCCTGGGCGATGGCCACGAAGTCGCCGTCGTCGGTGGGCAGCCAGAGCACGAGGTCGGCGAACGCGAGGTCCGAGATGACCTGCCAGTCGCCGACCAGCAGGTGCAGCCACTCGAGGTCCGCGGCGTCGAGGTGGGTGTGGCGCTGCGCGAGCTCGCTCAGGGTGGACACGGCCCCAGGGTACGGCGCACGACGGGCCCCGCCCGGGCCCGTCCCACCCCGCGGCACGTGACGCGGCCCACGCCCGTCGCCGGACCGGGGCGCGCGGGCCCGCGCGGGCGGATACTGTCGTCGGACCGCACTCCCCCGCGGCCGCCCGCGCACCTCGGAAGGACCCGAACGCCGTGCACCTGCAGGTCACCGTCCCCGTGCCGACCGACCCCCGCACCGCCGGGACGATGCTGGCCGACCCCGTGTACGTCCGCGCGAAGGTCATCGCCAGCGGCGCCGAGGTGCTGCACGTCGACGTGGCCCCCGCCGAGGACGGCGCGCTCACGGTGACGACGCGGCGCGCGCTACCGACGGACCAGATCCCCGCGAACGTCCGCGCGTTCGTCGGCTCGACGCTCGAGGTGCGCCAGGTCGAGGCCTGGGAGCCCGCCGCCGCGGACGGCAGCCGCACCGGGACGGTCGCGGTCGAGATCGCCGGCGCCCCGGTCCGGCTCACCGGGACGGTGGCCCTCGCGGCCGCCGACGGCGGCTCGTCGATCACCTACGACGGCGAGCTCAAGGCGAACGTCCCGCTGTTCGGGTCGGCGGTCGAGCAGGCCGCGGCCAAGGCGGTGCGCGGCGCCCTCGACGCCGAGGCCGGCGTGGCGCGCGAGTGGGTCGCCGGCTCGCGCGAGGCGTAACGATTCCGTAACGCGCTCGGCGGCCGCACGTCGCTGACCTGCGCGGATGCTGTCGTGGGACCGCTTCCACACCCGTTTGCCCACCGGCTCGCTTGACTTCTCCGACCCCCGGACGACAAGGTGCCTGACATGGCGTGAGAGCGCTCCCGCAGTACGTGGTGGGAGCGGTCCCACGACGGGCGCCGGTGCCGGCGACCCGACGGGAGCGGCGACGTCGCCGCGGATGACGAGGGAGTCACAGTGCGCAGGAGCACGCGCAAGACCTGGGTGGCCGTGGCCGGAGCGGCGAGCGTCGCCCTGCTGGCGACGGCGTGCGGCGGCGGGTCGGACGACGCCGCTGGCGACGAGGGCTCGGACGGTCAGATCACCCTGACCATCTCGACCTTCAACCAGTTCGGCTACGAGGACCTCCTCAAGCAGTACGAGGAGGAGAACCCGGGCATCAAGATCGAGCACAACAAGTTCGGCAAGTCCGACGACGCCAAGGAGCAGTTCCAGACGGCGCTCGGCGCCGGCTCGGGCCTCGCGGACGTCGTGGGCGTCGAGGTCGACTGGCTGCCGCAGATGATCCAGTACTCGGACCAGTTCACCGACCTGAGCAGCGACTCGGTCGAGGGCCGCTGGAACAAGTGGACCACCGACCAGGCCACCACCCCCGACGGCGCGCTGCTCGGCTACCCGACGGACATCGGCCCGGAGGCCATCGCCTACCGCTCCGACCTGTTCGCCGCCGCGGGCCTCCCGACGGACCGCGAGGCTGTGGCCGAGCTGTTCGGCGGCGACGACGCCACCTGGGACGACTTCTTCGCGGTCGGCGACCAGTTCATGGCCGCGGGCACCGGCCCGGCGTTCTTCGACTCCGCCGACGCGCTGGCCCAGGGCATGATCAACCAGGTCGAGGTGCCCTTCGAGGACCCCGACTCCGGCGAGATCATCGCGCTCGACAACCCCGAGATCCGCGACATCTACGACACGATCCTGTCGCACGAGGACCAGTCCGCCGGCCTCAAGCAGTGGGAGACCGACTGGACGAACGCGTTCCAGAGCAACGGCTTCGCGGTCGCGCTGGCCCCGGCCTGGTTCCTCGGCAACATCGAGGGCAACTCGGCAGGCGTCGAGGGCTGGGACATCGCCAACGTCTTCCCCGGCGGCGGCGGCAACTGGGGCGGCTCGTTCCTCGCCGTCCCGACGATGTCGAAGCACCCGGAGGAGGCCAAGGCGCTCGCCGACTGGCTGACCGCCCCGGAGCAGCAGCTCGCGGCGTTCAAGGTCAACGGCAACTTCCCGAGCCAGATCGAGGCGCAGCAGTCGGACGAGCTCCAGGGCATGACCCGCGAGTTCTTCAACGACGCGCCGACCGGCCAGATCTACACCGACCGGGCCGCGGCCATCTCCGTCGCGCCGTTCAAGGGTGAGAACTACTTCACCATCCGCACCGGCCTGTCGGACGCCTTCAACCGCGTCGACGTCGACAAGTCGATGACCCCCGACGAGTCCTGGAAGGGCTTCGAGGACGCGGTCGCCGCGATCGGCTGACCCCACCGGGCCGGGCCGCCGGGACTCCCCGGCGGCCCGGTCCGTCGCGCGGGCACCACCCGCGCCCGCACCGCACGACCCCGGCCCGCCCGCACGAAGGATCCCCATGGCCACCCAGACGGCGCCCCCCAGGGGCGCGGCACCGCGCAGCGACGACGACCGCGCGCCCCGGAAGATCGGCTTCAAGCAGACGCTGGGCCGCTGGGACGTGAAGGTCTCGCCCTACCTCTACATCTCGCCGTTCTTCCTGCTGTTCGCGGTGGTCGGCCTGTTCCCGCTCCTCTACACCGGCTGGGTCTCCCTGCACGAGTGGAGCCTCATCGGCGGCCAGGGCGACTTCGTCGGCCTCGACAACTTCACCTTCGTGCTCGGCCAGACGTTCTTCTGGAACTCGCTGCGCAACACCTTCAGCATCTTCCTTCTGTCCACGGTGCCCCAGGTGATCGCCGCCCTCGTCATCGCCGCGATGCTGGACGCGAACCTCCGCGCGAAGACGTTCTGGCGGATGGGCGTGCTGCTGCCGTACGTCGTCGCCCCGGTCGCCGTCGGCCTGGTGTTCTCGCAGATGTTCGCCGACGGCTCGGGCATGATCAACTCCCTGCTCGGCCAGATCGGCATCGACCCGATCGGCTGGCACAAGGACGCGTTCGCCTCGCACATCGCCATCGCGTCGATGGTCAACTTCCGCTGGACCGGCTACAACGCGCTGATCCTGCTGGCCGCCATGCAGGCGATCCCCCGCGACATGTACGAGGCCGCGACGCTCGACGGCGCGAACCGGGTCCGGCAGTTCTTCTCCATCACCGTGCCGATGGTCCGCCCGACGATGATCTTCGTGATCCTCACGTCGACCATCGGCGGCCTGCAGATCTTCGACGAGCCGCGCATGTACGACGCGACCGGCCTCGGCGGGTCGAACGGCCAGTGGAAGACCGTGACGCTCTACCTGTACGAGCTGGGCTGGAACAAGCAGCAGCTCGGCCGGGCCGCGGCGGTCGCCTGGCTGCTGTTCCTCATCATCATCATCTTCGCGCTCATCAACAACTTCCTGACCCGGCGCATCGCCTCCGCCGACGACATGAGCCGCACCGCGAAGGCCGCCCGCAAGCAGAGCCGCCGCGCCTCCCGCGACCTCGCCCGCCGGGTCAAGCAGACGTCCGACGCCGCGGTCCCCGCGGCCGCACCGATCGAGGTGGACCCCCGATGAGCGCCCCGTCCGTCCCCGTCATCGCGCAGACCGCCGGCAAGGGCGCGGCCCGCGCGGCGCAGCGCAAGCGCAACAAGACCAACGGCGGCGCCGACCGCCGGCCGGGCTGGGTGACCTACGTCGTCCTCGGCGCGTTCCTGCTGGTCTCGGCCTACCCGCTCTACTACACCTTCCTGCTGTCGTCCTCGACGTCGGCCGAGGTGGCGCAGAACCCGGTGCCGTCCCTGATCCCCGGCGGCGAGTTCCTCACGAACCTGCAGCGCGTCTTCGACGCCGACATCGACCTGGTGAAGGCGACCGGCAACTCGCTGGTCGTCGCCGTGATCACCAGCCTGTCCGTGGTGTTCTTCTCGACGCTCGCGGGCTACTCGTTCTCCAAGCTCCGGTTCCGCGGCCGCGGCCCGCTGCTGGTGTTCGTCATCGCGACGATGGCCGTACCGACCCAGCTCGGCGTCGTCCCGCTGTACATCGTCATGCGCGAGCTCGGCCTGACCGGCAACCTGCTCGCGGTGATCCTGCCGGCGATGGTGACCGCGTTCGGCGTGTTCTGGATGACCCAGTACCTCGACTCCGCGCTCCCCTACGAGCTCATCGAGGCCGCCCGGGTCGACGGCGCGTCCATGTTCCGCACGTTCTGGTCGGTGGCGCTGCCCGCGGCCCGGCCGGCGGCGGCGATGCTGGCGCTGTTCACCTTCATCACCTCGTGGACGAACTTCTTCTGGCCGTCCATCGTGCTCGGCAACCAGAACCCGACCCTGCCGGTGGCCCTGAAGCTCCTGCAGGCCGGCTTCTTCCAGGACCTGCCGCTCATCATGGCCGGCGTCGTCCTGTCGATCATCCCGCTGCTCCTGCTGTTCGTCGTCGCCGGCCGCCAGCTGGTCGCGGGGATCATGGCCGGGGCCGTCAAGGGCTGACCGCTACGCTTCGCGCGGGGCCCGTCCGCGGGCCCCGCGCAGGGGCGCGCGTCCGCCGGTGCCCCTGCACGGGCACCACCCGACCGTCACGAGGGGGCGATCCACCGTGATCGACCAGTCCGCCATCCCGTCGGCGACCCACCCGGCACCGACCCTCGAGCAGGTCGCGCTGCGCGCCGGCGTCTCCCGGTCCACCGCGTCGCGCGCCATCAACGGCGGCGACCGGGTGTCGCCCGAGGCCATGGAGTCCGTCGCCGCGGCGGTCGCCGACCTGGGCTACACGCCGAACCGCGCCGCGCGGTCGCTCGTCACACGGCGCACCGACTCGGTCGCGCTCGTCGTGCCCGAGCCGGACGAGCGCGTGCTGTCCGACCCGTTCTTCGCCGGCGTGCTCAACGGGGTGTCCACCCCGCTCGCGCTGGCCGACCTGCAGCTGCTGCTCGTCATCGCGCGGCCCGGGGAGTCCGAGCGCACCGCGCGGTACCTGCGCGCCGGGCACGTCGACGGCGCCATCGTGGTGTCGCACCACCGGGACGACGCCATCGACCGGGCGCTGCAGGCCTCCCGGCTGCCGACCGTGTTCATCGGCCGGCCGCTCGTCGGCGGCGAGGCGGCGGCGGTCGTCGACACCGACAACCTGCGCGGTGGGCGGATCGCGACCGAGCACCTGGTCCGGCTGGGCCGCCGCCGGATCGCGACCATCGCCGGCCCCGCCGACATGTCCGCCGGCATCGACCGGCTCGCCGGGTGGCGCGCCGCGCTCGCCGAGGCGGGCCTGCCGGACGACGCCGTGGTGCACGGCGACTTCACCGTCGACGGCGGGGCGGCCGCGGCGCGCGAGCTGCTCGAGCGGTTCCCCGACCTCGACGGCATCTTCATCGCGTCCGACCTCATGGCGGCGGGAGCGCTGCCCGAGCTCGCCGAGGCCGGGCGGGCCGTGCCGGGCGACGTGGCGGTGGTCGGCTACGACAACTCGGGCCTGGCCACGACCACCAAGCCGAACCTCACGACCGTGACGCAGCCGGTGATCGCGATGGCCCGCGCGGCGGGCGAGGAGCTGGTGGCGCAGCTGCAGGGCCGGCACGCGCGCACCGAGGCGCAGGTGTTCGAGCCGGAGCTGGTGGTCCGCGGCTCGGCGTGACGCCGGCGCCGCCGAGCGCCGCGCCGCGTCGCGTCGCCGAGTGCCTACGAGACGTGACGAGTGCCTATCCGCCGGATAGGCACTCGTCACGTGTGCTGTGCACTCGCCGGATGGCCCGGCGGGCGGCGGTCGGCGGCCGGCCGTCAGCGGGTCGGGTCGACGTGGCCGAACCGGTGCCGGGTGCGGGACACCGCCTGCTCGCGCACGACCGTCATCAGCTCCCGGCGCCCGCTCGCGACGACCGGCGCGTCGAGGACCGTCACCTCGCCCGTGCGCGTGACCGCGGCGGCGCGCAGCCCCGGCGCCGACCCGACGACGCGCACCCGCCCCGACACCTCCCCCGCGGCCACCCGCAGCGCGAACGCGTCGTCGCCCTCCTCGGCCGCACGGCTCACCGTGACCGGCACGCCGGCGGTCCGCGCCGCCGAGAGCACGCGCATCACGTCGCGCTCGCGCCCGTCGGTCCCGACCCGGACGGTCAGGTGCGGGACCGGGCGGTGCCGGAGCGCGTTCTCCTCGGACGCCAGCCCGGACGGGTCGTGCGCGGTGCCGAGCTCGTCGGACCAGACCCGCGCGTCGTCGGCGTGCGCCCACGCCAGCCAGGCCTCGTCGTCGAGCGCCGCGACCTCCGGGGCGTCGGACCACGCACCGAGCTGCGCGACGTAGGACGGGCCGCCTGCCTTGGCGCCGGGGCCGACGACCGAGGCCTTCCAGCCGCCGAACGGCTGCCGCTGCACGACCGCCCCGGTGATGTGCCGGTTCACGTACGCGTTGCCGACCTCGACCCGGTCGAGCCAGTGCGCGATCTCGGCCTCGTCCAGCGAGTGCAGGCCGCCGGTCAGGCCGAGCGCGACGGCGTTCTGCACCGCGATCGCCTCGTCCAGGGTGTCGACCCGGATCACGCCGAGCACGGGGCCGAAGCACTCGGTGAGGTGGAACCAGGACCCGGGCCGCACGCCGTGCTTGACGCCGGGCGTCCACAGCCGGCCGACCTCGTCGAGCCGGCGCGGCCGCACCAGCCACTCCTCGCCCTCGTCCAGGGTGGTCAGCGCGCGGAGCAGCTTGCCCGACGCCGGCTCGACCAGCGGGCCCATGGTGGTGCCGAGGTCGTCGGACCAGCCGACGCGCAGCGACGACACCGCGTCCGCGAGCTGCCGGCGCAGCCGGTCGGACCTGCCGGCCGAGCCGACGAGGATCGCCAGCGACGCCGCCGAGCACTTCTGGCCCGCGTGCCCGAACGCCGAGCGCACCAGGTCGGCGACCGCCAGGTCGACGTCGGCGGACGGGGTGATGATCAGGGCGTTCTTGCCGGAGGTCTCGGCCAGCACGTCGAGATCGGGGCGCCAGCCGGCGAACAGCTGCGCCGTCTCCAGCGACCCGGTCAGCACGACCCGCGCCACGTCCGGGTGCGTGACCAGCCGGCGGCCGACCTCGCCCTCGGGCGACAGCACGACCTGCAGCGCGGCCTCCTCGACCCCCGACGCGTCGAGCGCCCGCTGGATCGCCGCGCCGGCGACCCGCACGCACCGCGGGGTCTGCGGCGCCGGCTTGATGAGCACGGGCGACCCGGCCGCGAGCGCCGCGAGCACCGAGCCGACCGGGATGGCGACCGGGAAGTTCCACGGCGGGGTGACGACGGTGACGCCGCGCGGCCGGAACACCGCACCCGGGACGCGCCCGTCGGCGAGCTCCTCGGCGCGGTCCGCGTAGTACCGGGCGAAGTCGACCGCCTCGCTGACCTCGGGGTCGGCCTCGGCGACGGTCTTGCCGCCCTCGTGCACCATCGTCGCGACCAGGTCGCCGCGGGCGGCCTCGAGCTCGTCGGCGGCGCGGCGCAGCACGGCGGCGCGCTCGGCCGGGGTCCGGGCGGACCACGCGGGGGCGGCCGTGACGGCGCGCGCGACGACCGCGTCCACCTCGGCCTCGGTCCCGACCTCGACGGCGCCGGCCGGGGGCTCGACGTCCGCGGCGACCAGGCGGGCGGCCCAGTCCCGGGACTCGGCGACGGCGGGGTCGGTGTCGGCGGCGTTCCGGAACGCGCCCGGCTCGGGCGACGGCGCCCCGGGGTCGCGCGGCAGCCGGCGGCGCTCGACCGGCACCCGGTCGGCGCCCGCGACCGACGCGAGGAACGCGTCCTCCTGGGACGCGATCCCCTCGTCCGGGCCGTCGCCGCCGGCGAACAGCGCGTGCAGGAAGTTCTGGTGCGCGGCGTTCTCCTCCAGCCGGCGCACCAGGTAGGAGATCGCGACGTCGAAGTCCTGCTTCGCGACCACCGGCGTGTAGAGCAGCACCTGGCCGACCTCGCGCTGCACCGCGCGGGCCTGCGCCGGGGCCATGCCCTGCAGCATCTCGATGTCGAGCGCCTCGGACACGCCGCGGTGCTCGGCGAGCAGGTGGGCGTAGGCGACGTGGAACAGGTTGTGGCTCGCGACGCCGACGCGCAGCGCGGACGTGCGCGCGGGGTCGAGCGCGCGCCGCACCAGCCGGACGTAGTGCGCGTCGACGTCGGGCTTGCCGGCGTACGGCGCCTGCGCCCAGCCGTGCAGCTCCGCCTCGACCTGCTCCATCGCGAGGTTGGCGCCCTTGACCAGCCGCACCTTGAGGCGCGCGCCGCCCGCCTCGACCCGGCGCCGGGCGATCGCGGTGATCTCCTCGAGCGCGGCGGAGGTGTCGGGCAGGTACGCCTGCAGCACGATGCCCATCTCGGCACCGCGCACCTGCGGGTCGTTCACCAGCTCGTCGAACACCCGCACGGTCAGGGCGAGGTCGCGGTACTCCTCCATGTCGAGGTTGAGGAACGTGCCGCTCGCGGCGGCGGCCCGGTACAGCGGGCGCAGCCGCTCGACGACCCGCCGCACGCTGCCCTCGGTGTCCCAGGTCGACAGCTGGCTCGCCACGGCCGAGACCTTGATCGACACGTAGTCGACGTCCGGGCGGGCGGCGAGCTCGGCGACGCGGTGCAGCCGGCGGTTCGCCTCGTCCTCGCCGAGCACGGCCTCGCCGAGCAGGTTGAGGTTGAGCCGGAAGCCCTCCTTCCGGGCGCGCGCCAGGTGCGGGCCGAGCCCCGGGCCGGCGTCGGCGACGAGGTGGCCGACGAGCTGGCGCAGCCGGATCCGCGCCGCGGGCACGACGGCGGCCGGCAGCAGCGGGGCGACCTTCGCGCCCACGCCGAGCAGCGCCCGGTCCACACCGCCGAGGAACGCCGCCGCGTCGGACGCGCGCTCCCCGAGGCCGGCGAGCTCGGCCGCGGCGACCCGGGCGTCCTCGGGGCGGGCGACCCGGTCCACGAACCGCACCGCGAGCTCCAGGCCGGCGGGGTCGGCGACCAGCGCGGCGAGCCGGCCGGTGGCGCGGCGCTCGGCGGGGGTCTCGTCCGCGGCCGTCGCGGCCATCCAGCGGTGGGCGAGGTCCACCGCGTCCCGGGTCAGGTGCTCGGGGGCGGGCGTCGCGGCGTCGGCGGCGGCGGCCGGGTCCTGGGTCGTCGTCATGGCGGGATCCTTCCCGAGCGCCCCGCGCCCCGTCTTGCACGGATCGGCCGGGCCACCGGGCCCGATCCGTGACACGTGCCCGTCACGCGCAGCACCTACGCTGCCCCCGACATGGAACGCCGTCCACCCCACCTCGCCGCGACCCCCGCCGCGCCCGCAGCCCCCGCCGCGACGCCCGCGCCCGCAGCCGACGCCGCCGCGCGCGCCCTGCTCCGCGCCCTCACCCCCGCCCTGCTCCGGCTGTGCGACGACCTGACCGGCACGATGTTCTGCGCCAAGGACGTCACCGGCCGGTACGTGGTGGTCAACGACGCGTTCGTCCGCCGCACCCCGGAGCGGTCGCGCAGGACCGTCGTCGGCCGGACCGCCGCCGAGCTCTTCCTCCCCCACCTGGCCGAGCGGTACGACGCCCAGGACCGCGACGTGCTCGCGACGGGCCGGGCGCTGCACCGCGAGCTCGAGCTGATCCGCCGCCCCGGCGGTCCGCCCGGCTGGTACCTCACGTCGAAGGAGCCGGTGCGCGACGACGCGGGCGCGGTCGTCGGGCTGGTGAGCATCTCGCAGGCGCTGCGCGCAGGCGACGCCGACGCGGCCACCGTCGACGCGCTGTCCCGGGTGGCGGCGTTCGTGCAGGGGCGGCTGGCGGACCCGCCGACGGTCGCGGATCTCGCCGAGGCGGCGGGCTGCTCGCCGTCGACGCTCGACCGGCGGGTGCGCCGGGTGTACGCGCTGTCCCCGCAGCAGTACGTGCTGCGCGCGCGGGTCGACCACGCGGCCGCGCTGCTCGGCGGGTCGGACCTGCCGCTCGCCGAGGTGGCCGCGGCGGCCGGGTTCTACGACCAGGCCTCGTTCACCCGGACGTTCGGCCGGCTGACCGGCGAGACGCCGGCGCAGTTCCGGCGGGCGGTGGGGGCGCTGGTCCCGCCGCTGGTCGCGCCGCTGCCGTGGCCCCGGGCCGCGGGCTGAGCCACGATGGACGCATGACTGACTCGAAGATCCCCGCTGTGCCCACGATCACGCTCAAGGGCGGCGAGATGCCGCTGCTCGGCCTCGGCACCTGGCAGTCCGAGGGCGGCGACGCCGAGCGCGCCGTGGTCGCCGCGCTCGAGCTCGGCTACACGCACGTCGACACCGCCACCGGCTACGGCAACGAGGCCGAGGTCGGTCGCGCGCTGTCCCTGGTCGACGTCGACCGCGACGCCGTGTTCGTCACCACCAAGCTGCCGCCGGACCACGCCGGGCGCGAGCGCCAGACGCTGCACGAGTCGCTGGCCGCCCTCGGCACCGACCACCTCGACCTGTGGCTGATCCACTGGCCGCCGAACAAGCAGGCCACCCCGGCCACCTGGGAGCAGTTCATCGCCGCGCGCGACGAGGGACTGGTCCGGTCGATCGGCGTGTCCAACTACTCGATCGCGCAGATCGACGAGCTGATCGCCGCCACCGGCGAGGCGCCCTCGGTGAACCAGATCCCGTGGAGCCCGGGCGACTTCGACGCCGACCTGCTCGCGGCGCACGCGGAGCGCGGCGTCGTCGTCGAGGGGTACAGCCCGTTCAAGCGGACCGACCTGGACGACCCGGTGCTCACCGCGATCGCCGAGGCGCACGGCGTCAGCACCCGCCAGGTCGTGCTGCGCTGGCACGTGGACCACGGGATCGTCGTCATCCCGAAGTCGACGAACAAGGACCGCATCGCGCACAACCTGGAGGCGCTGCAGTTCACGCTGTCCGCCGACGAGCTGGCGCAGATCGACGGCCTGGGCGGCAAGTGACGGAGCCCGACGCGACGCGCGACCCCGGGACGCCCGCCGGGGGCTCGCCGTCGGTCCCCCCGCCCGCGACGCGCCGCGAGGCCCGGGCGCGGGCGGCCGCCGCGACCGCGCCCGCCGGTGATGCCGACCCCGGCACCGAGACGCACGCCGTCGTCACCACCGGCCCCTCCCCCGCGCGCCGCTACGGCCGCGGCCGGGGCGTGGTCGCCGCCGCCACCAGCGCCGTGCTGGTCGCGGCCGTCGCGATCGTGGGCGTGCAGCTGCACGCGGCCGACGAGCGCGCGGCGGAGGCGGAGCAGCGCGCCGAGGCGATCGGCCTCACCGCCGAGCTGTCCGCCGCCGAGGACGACTTCCTGGCCGAGCAGCGCCGCACAGCCGACTCCGAGGCGTCCCGCCGGTCGACCGAGGCCGTCCGGGTCGCCCGCGAGCAGGCCGCCGCGGAGGAGGCCGCGCGGGTCGCCGCCGAGCAGGCCGCGGCCGAGGCGGCCGCAGCCGAGGCCGCCCGCGCCGCGCAGGAGCAGGCCGACGC
>NZ_JBYTEP010000052.1:0-29517 GCF_058792015.1 Cellulomonas sp. EB106-03-03-XG116 | reverse complement strand
GGCTGGACCCGCCCGGCGTGCTCGCGGGGCGCGCGGACCGGGGCGGCGCGCTCGGGGCGACGGGCGCCGCCGGAGCCCCGGGCGTCGCGGGAGCCCCGGGCGCGGTCGGCTGCACCGGGTCGGACGACGCCACCGCCTGCGCGGCGGGGTCCTCCTGACGCGTGCGCTCGACCTCGGCCAGCACGGCCAGCCGCACGGCGTCGGGCGCCGGCACGGCGACGGCCTCGCCGAGCACCGCGGCGGTCTCGCGCAGGGAGCGGGCCTCGCGCGCCGCGTCCGGGTCACGCGCGATCAGGTCGTCGACGCGGGTGCGCTCGGCGTCGTCGAGGGCGTCGAGCGCCCAGGCGCCGAGCAGCTCGCGGGTCGCGGCGTCGTCGGGCCGGCGCTCGCCGGGGCGCGGGGTCGGGGCGCTCACGCCGCCACCCCCAGGCAGTCGCGCAGCCGGGTGAGGCCGTCGCGGATGCGGCTCTTGACGGTGGGCAGCGGAGCCTCCAGGGACTCGGCGACCTCGCGGTACGTCCGCCCGTCGTAGTACGCGAGCACGACGGCCTCGCGCTGGGTGTCCGTCAGGCCGCCGAGGCAGTGCCGGACGCGCTCCGCCTCGAGGTTCGACTCGGCCTGCTCGGCGACGACGTCGAACGCGCGCGGGCGGTCGCCGTCGAGGACGGCCTGGTCGCGGGTGCGCTGGGCCTGCACCGCGCGGACGCGGTCCACGGCACGGCGGTGCGCCATCGTGGTCGCCCACGCGCGCGCCGAGCCGCGCCGGGCGTCCCACCGGGACGCGGTGCGCCAGATCTCCACCATGACCTCCTGGGTGACCTCCGCCGCGTGGTCCGGGTCGCGGAGCACGGCGAGCGCCGTGCCGTGCACGGCGGGGGACAGCATGTCGTAGAGCGCCGGGAAGGCGTCGCGGTCGCCGTCGGCGACGCGCGCCAGGGCGTCGTCGGCCGTCGCGCGGGCGGCGGGGCGGGAACCGGGGGAGGACACCGCAGCAGTCTGCCGCACCGGGCCCGGCCCGGCCCCCGGCGACCCGCCCGGCGCGGGCGTGACGCCGGCCCCGACGGGGAACGGGGCCGGCGTCACGGTCTGCGGGCCCGTCAGGGGACGAGCGCGGCCGCCAGCGAGTCGATGGCGCCCGCGAGGGTGGACACGTGCATGCCGAGCCCGGCCGCGACGTCGTCCGCCGGCAGCTCGCCGTTGCTGATCTCCTCGAAGAACGCCCCGGCCGCCGGGCGGTAGCCGTCGAGGTTCATCAGGGCCTCCTGCTGCCCGTCGGTGTCCCCGGTGGCGTCGGCGACGGCGTAGTCGACGAAGTAGCCGATGTGCTCGCGCCACAGGTCGAGGAACGCGGCGCCGTTCTCCTCGCCGGCGAGCGAGGTCACGGCGTCGGACAGCGCGACCGAGTTGGCGTCGAGCGTGGCGGCCGCGGCGGTGAACGCGGGGGACTCGACCCCGCCCTCGGCCGTGTAGGCCGTGAACACCGCGTAGGACGCCAGGTAGACGTGCTCCTGGAGCAGCGCGGTGAGCGCCGAACGGAGGGTCGAGGCGTCGTCCATCGCGTCGCCGGACAGGCCGGCGCCGGCGGCGAGGCCGGTCGCGATGGTGGCGGCGTCCATGCCGACGTGGTCGGCGGCGGCCTTCAGCGTGTCGGACGCGGTCGGCTCGCCGGCGGCGAGGGCGTCGATCGCGGCGGTGAGCGTCGTGACGTGCATGGTGAGCGCCTCGGCCACGGCGGCGGCCGGCAGGTTGCCGGCGCTGATCTGCTCGAAGAACGCGCCCGCCTGCGTCGTGTACCCGGCCAGCGACGCCTGCGCGGCGTCGGCGGCGGCCTGGTCGCCCGACTTCACCGCGACGGCGTAGTCGACGAAGTAGCCGATGTGCTCGTCCCACAGGTCGTGGAACGCGGTGCCCTGCTCCTCGCCGGCGAGCGAGCCCACCGCGTCCGCGAGGTCGTCGGTGTTGCCGTCGAGGGCGGCCTTGGCGGCCATGAACTCGTCGGAGTCGGCGCCTGCCGTGTAGGCGGTCGCCACGCCGATGCCCGTCAGGTAGACGTGCTCCTGGAGCAGCGCGGTCAGATCGGCGCGCAGGGTGGCGGCGTCGGAGTCGACCTCGCCGGCGGTGCCCGTGGCGGCGGCCAGGCCGGTCGCCAGGGTGAGCCCGGTCTCGGGCATGTGCGCGGCTGCGGTCCGGGCGTCGGCGAACGGGTCGCCGGTGCTGACCGGGGCGACGGCGTCCATGTCGCTCATGCCGGAGTGGTCCGAGCCGTCCATCGACGAGGAGGCGGACGGCGCGGTGCCGCTCGTCTCGTCGGTGCCGCTGCAGGCGGCCAGCGTCAGGCTCAGGGTGAGCCCGGCGGCCATCGCGGCCACGGCGTAGGTGCTGCGGTTGCGTCGCATCATCGCTCCTTGCGTCCCTCGGGTGTGAGTCACGAGGGGTTCGGAGCGGGTCGTCGCGCGGATGGGTGGGGAGGCCGGGAAGAGCGGGTGAACGGCTCCTACGCGGCCCCGTGCCAGGCCAGCGCCAGGACGACGTCCTCGGGTCGCTCCGCGTGCTCGGGAGCGGGCCCGCCGACGAAGCACCGGCACGGCCCGTCGCGGTGCACCAGCCCGGCGTGGGGACGGGCGACGCAGGGGGTGGGGCCGACGGCGGCGCTGAGCTCGTCGAAGGGGGTCCAGGCCGCGGGCAGCCGCGTCACCGTCGCGGCCGGGCGGCCGAGGTCGTCGAGGGTCATCCGGTCCCACCTCCGTGCTCCGGGCCTCCCGTGGGAGGGCCCCTGCGGCGCCGGCCGGGCCGACGTCGCCCCGCGGGCCGGGTCGGCCCGTGTGCTGCTGTCCATCGGACGGTCGCACGGGTTCCTGTGGCGTCAGGCGCATCTCGGTGGTATTTGGTGGGTGAAAAACCACACATGTGGTCGACATCACGGACGAATCGGACCCGTCCCGGTGGCGGGACCGGCCCCGGCGTGCCACGCGCGCCGGCCGCGCCCCCGGGGGTCAGCCCGCCAGCCGCACCGCCCGCCGCGCCGCCTGGACCGCGGGGTCGGGCACCGGCGCGGCCGCCAGCAGCCGCCGGGTGTAGTCGTGCTCCGGCGCCCCCAGCACGCGGCTGCGCTCGCCCACCTCGACGACCCGCCCGCGGTGCATGACGGCCACCCGGTCGGCCAGCTCGTCCACGACCGCGAGGTCGTGGCTGATGAACAGGCACGCGAACCGGAGCCGCTGCTGGATCGACCGGAACAGCTCGAGCACCGTGGCCTGCACGGACACGTCGAGCGCGGAGGTGGGCTCGTCGGCGATCAGCAGCTCCGGGTCGAGCGACACCGCGCGGGCGATCGACACCCGCTGCCGCTGCCCGCCGGACAGCTCGTGCGGGTACCGCGACGCCCAGGCCGCGGGGAGCTCGACCCCGTCCAGCAGCTCGGCGACCCGCGCGGCCAGGGCGGCACCCCGCAGCCCGGCGTGCACCCGCAGGGGCTCCGCGACGGACTCGCCGATCGTGTACCGCGGGTTGAGCGACGCGGCCGGGTTCTGGAACACGACGCCGATCCGGGTGCGGGCGGCCCGCACCGCGCGCGGGGTGTCCCGCCCGAGCCGGGTGCCGACGACCTCGACGGTGCCGGAGGTGAGGGGCGCGAGCCCGAGCGCGCACCGGCCGAGCGTCGACTTCCCGGAGCCCGACTCGCCGACCAGGGCCAGCATCTCGCCGGGCTGCACGCGCAGCGTGACGTCGTCGACGGCCCGGACGACGCGGCCGCGGCGGTTCCGGTACTCGACGACCAGGTTCTCGACGTTCAGCGCGGGCCGCTCGGCGGCGTCGGTGCCCGCCGGGCGCTCGTCGGCGCCGATCCGCGGCACGGCGTCCAGCAGCGTGCGGGTGTACGCCGCGGCGGGGGCGTCGAACAGGTCGACGACGTCGGCGGTCTCCACGACCTCGCCGTGCCGCATCACGACGACCCGGTCCGCCAGGTCCGCGACCACGCCCATGTCGTGCGTGATCAGCACCACCGCGGCCGACGTGCGGGCCCGCAGCCGGCGCAGGACGTCGAGGACCTCCTGCTGCACGGTGACGTCCAGCGCGGTGGTCGGCTCGTCGGCGATCAGCACCTCGGGGTCGCAGGCGAGGGCCATCGCGATCATGACCCGCTGCGCCTGCCCGCCGGACAGCTGGTGCGGGTAGAACCTCAGCCGGTCCTCGGGGTCGGGCAGCTCGACCATCCGCAGCAGCTCGACGGCGCGGGCGCGGGCCTCGTCGCGGGACAGGCCGGGCAGGTGCCGGCGGAGGGTCTCGCGCAGCTGGAACCCGACGGTGAAGACCGGGTCCAGCGCGTTCGACGGGTCCTGGAAGATCATCGCCACCCGGCGGCCCCGGACGTCGGACAGCGCCCGGTCGTCCAGGCCGACCAGCTCCAGGTCGCCGAGCCGCGCGCTGCCGGTGACCTGCGCGGTGCCCGGCAGCAGGCCGAGCACCGCGAGGGAGGACACGGACTTGCCGGAGCCGGACTCGCCGACGACGGCCAGCACCTCGCCGGCGTGCAGGTCGAACGAGACGCCGCGGACGGCGTGCACGTCGGGGCTGCGCCCGCGGTCGACGCGGAACGTGACGGTCAGGTCGCGGACGGACAGCACGGGGACGGCGTCGGGGGCGGTGCCGGTGGCGGCCGTGGCCGCGCCGGGGGTCGGGTCGGTCGTCACGGTTCTCCAGTCCCGGCCTGCGCGTCGCGGTAGGCCTCCCAGTCGGCGAGCATCTTGCGGTGGTACCCCGCGAGCCACTCCATGTAGTTGCGGGCGTTCCGCAGCCGGCGCTCCGGCCCCTCCGCCGGTCCGCCGGTGAGGGCCGCGTCGAGCACCCGCTGCAGCCGCGGCAGGTAGTTCCGCTCGCTCGCCAGCCAGCGCCCCCAGATGTCGTCCTCGACGCGGAAGTAGTGGTTCCGGTCGCCGCCGATCGCGTGCCGCTGGATGAAGCCCACCTCCACGAGCCGCCGGGTCGCGGTGGACACGGCCCCGGCGCTCGCGGTGAGCAGCTGCGCGATCTGCTGCGAGGACAGGTACGGGCGGTCGGCGATCATCAGCAGCCCGACCACGCGGCCCTCCATGCGGGCGCTGTTCGTGCCCTCCCAGGTGAGCGCGAACTGCTCGATCCACGCCAGCTGCTCCGGCGTCATCGTGAGGTCGGCGGCCGGTGCTGCGTCGTCGCTGGTCATGCCGGTCAGCCTAGGGACGCGGGGACGGCCGCACCGGCGTCCCGGCGGCGCGTCATCCCGGTGCGCCGGCGGCGGAACTCGTCGAGGGGCCAGGAGGTCATCCCGTTGCGCACCGCGGCGATCGCGCCGTCCGCCGTGCGCTCCACGACCACGTCCTCGCCCGCCGAGCCGAAGCCCGGCTGCCGGGTGGTGCCGAGCACGTCGCGGCCGCGGACGTGCAGCTCGTCGTACGCGGCCACCGGGTCCGGGGCGGCCGGGTGCAGCAGCAGGAGCCGGCCGCCGAGCTCGGCGATGTCGGTGATCCCCCACAGGGCGCCGAACCGGCCCGTGTACTCGGCGAGCGGCCGGGCGTCGGCGGCGGGCTCGGGCGCGTCGGCCGGCGGGTTGAGCGCGAGGTCGATCAGCTTGATCAGGCCGACGGCGATCGCGTCGGCCGGGCCGTCGATCGCGTTGGTCAGGACGCTGACGACGAGCCGCTGCTCCGGGTCGATGTAGGTCCGGGTGATGTGCCCGGGGTAGCCGCCCGAGTGCCCGACGACCTCGCGGTCGCCGATCGTGTGCAGGTCCAGGCCGATGCCGTACCGGCCCACCTCCTTGCCGTGCACCGTGACCACCGACTCCTGGCGGTGCAGCAGCCGCTTGCCCGCGTCGGACAGCAGGGACTCGTCGCCGTAGAAGTGCGCGGCGCCGAAGGCCGTCATGTCCCGGGCGGTGGAGTAGAAGCCGGTCGCGGCGGCCAGCGCGCGGGTGTCGACGTGCTCGATGGTCTCCCGGCGGTCGTCGGCGTCGAGGAGGGCGGTGTGCCCGGCGGCGTACCGGTCGGCGAGCCCCTCGTCGTACTCCGCGCCGGTGTCGGCCATGCCCAGCGGGTCGAGGACCGCGGCGCGCAGGTGGTCCCGGAACGGCTCGCCGGTCACGGCCTCCACGACCAGGCCGAGGATCCCGTACCCGTAGTTGGAGTACTTGAAGTGCTCGTTCGCCCCGTACACCTCCCCGGCGTCGAGCAGCTCGGCCAGCAGGGTCGGCTCGTCCGGGAACGGCCCGTCGAGCTGCCAGAAGTCGCCGCGCTCGCCGTCGCGGATCACGCCCGCCTGGTGGCCGAGCAGCTCGCGGACGGTGCGGGACCCGAGCGGGGACGCCGCCAGCCCGGCGACGTGCGTCCCGACGGTGTCGTCCAGCCGCAGCCGGCCCGTCTCGACCAGCCGCATGACCGCGGTCGCCGTGAACGACTTGGAGTGCGAGGCGATCCGGAACAGGTGGTCGGTGCGCAGCGGCTCGCCCGTGGCGACGTCGGCGGTGCCCCAGGCGTGGTCGAGCACCACGTCGTCGCCGGACCGGATCGCCACCTGGACGCCGACGGCGCGGCGGAACGCGCCCTGGAGGTCGACCCACGACGCGAGGTAGGGGGCGGCGGCGCGGAGGGTGGCGGTCGTGTCGGACATGCGGTGGGCCTCTCGGGACGGTGCGGGGTGGTGCTCGGTGCGGGCGGTGCGGGGCCTGGTCAGCCGCGCCCCTTCGGGTCGAGGACGTCCCGCAGGACGTCGCCGAGGGTGATCATCGCGAGGACGGTCACGGTCAGGAAGATGCTCGGGAACAGCAGCATGTGCGGGGACGTCTGGAAGTAGGTCTGCGCGCTGGACAGCTGCAGCCCCCAGGAGATCGACGGGGCGCGCAGGCCGAGGCCGAGGAAGGTCAGCGTCGACTCCGAGACGATGACGCCGCCGACCATCGTGGTCGCGACCGCCAGCACCGGGCCGATCGAGTTCGGCAGCACGTACCGCGCGATGATCCGGCGGTCCCGCAGGCCCATCGCCTTGGCCGCCTCCACGTACGGGGCGTCCCGCACGGCGCGGACCGAGCCGCGGACGAGCCGGGCCATGGTCGGCCAGGAGAACAGCGCGAGCACCAGGGCGACGGTCACGGCCGACCGGCTGCCGATCGAAGTGAGCACGACGACCGCGCCGAGCAGGAACGGGAAGCCGAGGAACACGTCGGTCAGCCGGGCGATCAGCCGGTCGGCGATCCCGCCGTAGAAGCCCGCCGCGGTGCCCACCACCAGGGCGACCAGCAGCGCGACCGCGGTGGCGAGCACGCCGACCGTCAGCGACGCCTGGGTGCCGTAGATGACGTTGGCGTACACGTCGCAGCCCTGGACGTCGGTGCCGAAGACGTGCTCGCCGCCCGGGCGCAGCGCGCTGTCGGACAGGTCGCAGGCCCGCGGGTCGGGCTGGCCGAACCAGCCGGCGAACCAGGACGGGGCTACCGCGATCAGCAGCAGCACGCCGAGCACGCCCGCGCAGAGCCAGAACAGCGGGCGGCGGCGCAGCGTGCGCCAGACGCCGCGGGGCGCCGCGGGGGCGTCCGCGTCGACCTCGGTGACCGCGGTGGCGGTGAGGGTGTCACTCATGGCGGATCCTCGGGTCGAGCACCGACGACAGCAGGTCCACGACCAGGTTCGTCAGCAGGAAGATGATGATCAGCGCGGTGGAGACGCCGACGACGGTCGGCCCCTCGTGCGCGCGGATCGCCTGGAACAGCAGCTGGCCGACGCCCGGCAGGTTGAACACGCCCTCCACGACGACGGTGCCGCCGAGCAGGAAGCCGAGGTCGATGGCCAGGAAGGTCAGCACCGGGATCGCCGAGTTCCGCATCACGTGCACGCCGACCACCTGCCGCTCCCGCAGGCCCTTGGCCCGCAGGGTCCGGACGAAGTCGGACTGCAGCGTGTCGACCACCGAGCCGCGCATCAGCCGGGTGACCGAGGCGAGGCCGAACACGGCGATCACGGCTGCGGGCAGCAGGTACGAGGTCGGCCAGCCGTCGCTCGTCCCGGCGACCGGGAACCAGCCGAGCCGGACGCCGAGCACGAGCTGCGCGGTCACCGCGACGACGAACACCGGGATGCTGGTCGCGAGGATGGTGCCCGCCAGGACGAACCGGTCGCCGGTGCGGCCGCGGCGCAGGCCGGCGAACAGGCCGAGCAGCACGCCGAGGACGACCTCGATGCCCCACGCGGTCAGCGCCAGGGTGATCGTCACCGGCCACCGGGACTCCATGCGGCCGGCGACGGACTGCCCGCTGAAGTTGGTGCCGAGGTCGCCGGTGAACAGCCCGCCGAGGTAGCGGGCGTACTGCTGGAGCACCGGCTCGTCCAGGTGGTACCGGGACCGCAGCTCGGCGACGACGTTGTCCGGCAGCGGCCGGTCGCCGCCGAGCGACCGGATCGGGTCGCCGGGCAGCGCGAACACCATGAGGTAGATGACCAGCGTGACGCCGAGGAACACGATCAGGAGCTCCACGGCGCGGCGCACCGCGTACCGGCTCATGCGCGCACCGCCCCGGGCCGGGCGGCGAGCACCTGCGACATCGCCAGCGTCGCGCCGTACTGCACGCCCACCAGCCGCTCGACCGGCAGCACGGTCAGGCCCGTGAGCGAGTCCGCCTCCGCGACCCAGTCGTCGTAGACCTCCCGAGCCCGGTCGGCGACCCGCCGGACCCGGGCCGTGGCGAGCCCGGCGTGCACCTCCGCGTCGAGCGCGCGCAGCAGCATGCCGCCGAACCGCAGCCGGAAGCACCGGACCACGTCCTCGTTGCTGAACACCTCGGCGGCGGTGGCCGCGCGGCGCAGCTCCGGGCGCTCGGCGCGCAGCAGCTCGGCGCGGCCGCCCTCGCCCATCATCGGCACGAACGCCTCGCTGGCCCGCAGGAACGGCGACCGCAGCGTGAGGTCGGGCCGGGCGTCCTCGAGCAGCCGCGTGAGGGTCGCGCCGAGGTCGACCAGCTCCGCGCCCTTGGCGCGCACGACGTCGGCGTAGTCGGCCGACGTCGGGGTGGTGTCGTCGGCCAGCGGGTGCGACCAGTACGGCAGCTCGGCGACCAGCGAGACGGTGCCGTGCCGGCGCGCGTAGGCGCTGGACGACTCGCCGCCGACCATCGTCGCCGCGGCCAGGCCCAGCGACTCCAGGTAGTCGTACTCCTCGCGGGTGCTGGACATGTGGAACACCGCCGGGGCGATCGACCGGATCGACGGGGACTCGGGCTCGCCGACGTCGAGCGGCAGGCCGAGCGTGCGGGGGACGGCGTGCAGCGCGTCGACGGCCCCCGGCACCTCCTCGGACAGGTAGTAGTAGACGCCGCCGAGCTCCGCGTTGTGCAGGCTGACCATGAGCTCCGGCCGCACGTCGTCGATGACGCGCATCAGCGCCTGGGTCTCGGGGATCACGTCGTCGAAGTACGCGTCCTTGTACGCGAACGGGAACGTCCACTCGACCTGCTCGGACGGGGCCGGCCGGTAGAACCGCCGCGAGTACGCGGTGCGGTCCGACGGGTCGGCGAACCACGACTCGTTCAGCCGGGTGCCGTCCGGGTCGATGCACGGGACCAGGTGCCAGGTCGCGCCGGACCGCGCGAGCAGGTCGGGGTCGGCCACGAGCTCGGCCGCGAGGTGCTGCAGGGTGCGGAACCCGATCGGCTCGTTCGGGTGCACGCCCGCGAACAGCAGGTGCGACCGCGGGCCGGAGCCGACGGAGAACATCGGGATCGGCTCGCCGAGGCGGGAGGTGCCGATCCGCCGCTCGGTGACGAGCCGCGGGTGGTCGGCCGCGAGGGTGCCGAACCAGGCCAGCAGCTCGTCGACCGGCGGGAAGCCGGACATCGGGGGGACCCGGCGGGCCCGCTCGAGGACGTCCTCGAGCGAGCCCGCCGGGAGGGTGCCCTGGCTCATGCGCCCTCGGCGAGGACGACCTGCGTGTAGGTCGGGTTGCCGACCGCCGACGTGGGCAGCTCGGCCACCCGGTCGGACACCACGTAGGAGTAGGTCTCGAAGAACAGCGGCGGGGCCGGGAAGTCCTCGAGGATCCGCTCCTGCACGGCCGCGTAGGCCTCGGCCGCGGCGTCCGCGTCCACCTCGGCGTCGGCGGCCGCGATCAGGTCGGTCACCTCGGGCTCGTAGTACGGGATGCAGTTCGGGCAGCCGCCGCCCTCGACGTAGAACGCCCGCAGGGTGTTCTGCTGGCTCGGGTACAGGGCGCCCCACCGGGAGAAGAACGGCCCGGCGATGTCGCCCGCCGTCCGCTTGTCGGCGAACTCGGCCCAGTCGGTGCTCGGGGTCGCGACCGCGTCCACGCCCAGGTTCTGCCGGAGCTGGTTGGCGATGGCCGTGTACAGCTCGTCCAGGCCGGAGCCGCCCGGGAAGTAGATGTCGATCGTGCCGGCGAACCCGCCGGCCTCCTCGAGCAGCGCCTTGGCGCCCTCGGGGTCGTACTCGCAGAGCTCCGCGCAGATCCCCTCGGGCGTGCCGGCCTCGACGGCCGGGGTCAGCGCGGTCGCCGGCGTGAACAGGCCGCCGTAGATGACGTCGTTGATCGTGTCCCGGTCGATCGCCATCGAGATCGCCTGGCGCACCCGGACGTCCGAGTAGCGGGCGTCCCACAGCGGCAGGCCGAGGTACGAGATGCCGGCGGCCTCGAAGGTGTAGAGCCGGTCGCCGAAGTCGGCCGAGGCCTGGGTCTGGCGCGCCACCGGGACGCCCGCGACGTCGATGTTGCCGGCCTGCACGTCGGTGTAGGCGGTGGTGGTGTCGGTGTACGGCACGAACGTGATCGCGTCGACCGTCGGGGCGGGGCCCTGGTAGTCGGCGTACGCCGTGACGGTCATCTCCTCGTTCTCGGCGTAGTCCGTCTCGACCTCGAACGGGCCGTTGCCGACCGGGTGCGTGTTGTACGCGTCGAAGTCGTCGAACGCGGACTCGGGCATCGGGTAGAACGCCGTCTGCGCCTGGCTGAGCTGCATGGGGAACTGGCCGTCGGGGCCGGTGAGCGTGACGGTGAACGTCGTGTCGTCGACGACGGCCAGGCCGGACATCTCGGTGGTCGTCGGCTCGCCCTCGGCGGGGTTGAGGTCGGCGTAGCCCACGACGTTCGCGAGCTGGCCGGAGTTCTCCCACGCGTTCGGGCCGTAGGCCACGGCGTTCCACGCGTCCACGTAGGACTGGGCGGTCACCGGCGTGCCGTCGTGGAACGTCCAGCCGTCCTTCAGCGTGATCGTCCAGGTGGTGCCGTCGTCCGACTCCACCGACTCGGCCGCGACGTAGGTCAGCTCGCCGGCGTCGTCGATCCAGGTCAGCGGGGCCCAGACGGCCATGTTGAAGTCGAAGGCGATCGACTGCCGGCCGGGGATCAGCTGGATCGGGTCGGTCACGGCGACGCGGATCGCGCCGCCGCCCGAGCCCGTCGCGCTGGTGTCGGCGGACTCGTCGCCACCGCCGCCGGAGCAGGCGGCCAGGGCGAGCGCCAGCACGGCGGCACCGGCCGCGAGCCGGATCCGGGTCGTTCTCATGGGTCCTCCACTGCAGGGGGAGCGGCGGCAGGGGCCGCCGGGCGGGGGAGTGCACGGCGAGCGGGGTCGGCGGCTCTGCC
Organism: Cellulomonas sp. EB106-03-03-XG116; assembly: GCF_058792015.1. Lineage (NCBI taxonomy): Bacteria > Bacillati > Actinomycetota > Actinomycetes > Micrococcales > Cellulomonadaceae > Cellulomonas > Cellulomonas sp. EB106-03-03-XG116. The sequence goes on along the minus strand of NZ_JBYTEP010000052.1, from coordinate 17,901 downwards.
GGGTGGCCGGTCGCGCGGCGTCGGGGGTGGGACGGCGCGGGCCGGGGGCCGGGTCTGCGCCCGGCGGCGGTGCCGGACAGTCAACCCCGGGACCCCGTGGTGGAGTCAATAGCCGGGATGCTGAGAGTTCAGTAGGCAATGAAACTTTTACGTGCGCGACACAGGGCGAGGGTGCCCCCGGCGGGGTGCGTGGTGGTTCGATGGGCCGCGTGATCCACACGACCGACTACGTGCTGACCGACGAGGGGCGCGTGCGTGACCTGGTGCGCGCCCACGGGTGGGCGACGCTCGTCTCGGTCACCGACGACGGGCCGGTGGCCTCGCACGTGCCGGTGCTGCTCGCCGAGGACGTGGCGCTGCCGTCGGGCGGGGCCGCGGACGCGACGGCTCCGGCGGCGGCTCCCGCGGCGCGGCCCGCCCGGGACGCCCACGGCCTGCCCGACCGGTTCGCGGCCCCGACGGCCCCGCTCACGGTGCTCAGCCACCTGGGCCGGCCCGACGAGCTGCTGCACCAGGTCGGGTCCGGCCGGGAGCACCTGCTGGTCGTCGAGGGCCCGTACGGCTACGTGTCGCCCGGCTGGTACGGCTACGCGCCCGCCGTGCCGACCTGGAACTACCTCGCCGTGCACCTCTACGGCACGCTCGAGCTGCTCGACCCCGAGGACTCGTACGCCGTCATGGCCGCGACCGTCGACCGGTACGAGGCGCCGATGCCCGAGCCGGTCCGGATGCCCGACGTCGAGGGCTACGCGCGCCGGATCGCGCCCGGCGCCGTGGGGTTCCGGCTGGCGGTGACCCGGTGGCAGGGCAAGGCCAAGCTCAGCCAGGACAAGCCGCGCGCCGTGGCCGAGCGGGTCGTCGAGCACCTGGGGACCGACCCGCACTACGCCGAGCCGGCGCTCGCGGCCGAGATGCGGGCCGAGCTCGACCGCCGCCCGGACTGGACCTGACGCGCGGTCGGCCCGCGCACGACCCCGGGCCGGCGCCGGCGCCGGCCCCCTTCCCGAACGGAGACGACCCGTCGTGAGCACCGCACCGCTCGTCCTGACCCACGCCCGCCTGGTGGGCGCCGCCCGCACCGTCGACGTGCTGCTGCGCGACGGCCGGGTGCACGCCGTCGGGCCGGACCTCGCCCGCGGTGCGGGCGCGGGGGTCGAGCAGGTCGACCTCGGCGGCCGCACCGTCATGCCCGGCCTCTGGGACGCGCACACGCACATGACGCAGTGGGCGCTGGCCCGGCAGCGGCTCGACGTCTCGGCCGCGACCTCCGCGGCGCACGCGATCCGGATCGTCCTCGACCGGCTCGCCGCGCGCCCGCTCACCCCGGGCACCGCGCTGGTCGGCTACGGGTTCCGCGACGGGCTGTGGCCGGACGCCCCGACCGCGGAGCTGCTGGACGCCGCGGTGGGCGACGTGCCGGTGATCCTGGTGTCCGGGGACCTGCACTGCGCCTGGTTCAGCACCGCAGGCCTGCGGTACGCCGGGGTCTCCGGGCACGCGACCGGGCTGCTCCGCGAGGCCGAGTGGCTGCCGCTGACGAGCGTCGTCGACCACGTGCCCGACGCCGTCGCCGACGACTGGGTGGCCGACGCGTCCCGGGCCGCCGCCGCGCGCGGCGTGGTGGGCGTGGTCGAGCTCGAGATCACCGAGAACCTCACGCCGTGGCGCCGCCGGATCGCCGCGGGCAACGACGCGCTCCGGGTCCGCGCGGGCGTCTGGGAGCCGTACCTGGACCGCGTGCTGGCCGAGGAGCTGCGGTCCGGCGACGTCGTCGTCGGCACCGGCGGCCTGCTCCAGCAGGGGCCGCTCAAGGTGGTCACCGACGGCTCGCTCAACACCCGCACCGCGTTCTGCCACGACCCGTACCCGGGCCTGACCGGCGCCGACGCGCACGGCGTGCTGTCCGTGCCGCCGGAGCACCTGGTCCCGCTCATGGCGCACGCCACCCGCAAGGGCCTGACCTGCGCGATCCACGCCATCGGCGACCACGCGAACACGCTGGCGCTGGACGCGTTCGCGGCCTCCGGCGCCCGCGGCTCCGTCGAGCACGCCCAGCTGCTCACCGACGCGGACGTGGCGCGGTTCGCCTCGCTCGGCGTGGTGGCGTCGGTGCAGCCCGAGCACGCGATGGACGACCGCGACGTCGCCGACCGGCACTGGGCCGGCCGCACGGGCCGGGCGTTCGCGCTCGCGTCGCTCGCCGCCGCGGGCGTCGAGCTCGTCCTGGGCTCGGACGCCCCGGTGGCGCCCCTCGACCCGTGGGTCGCGGTGTCCGCGGCCGTCGAGCGGGCCCGCGACGGCCGCGAGCCCTGGCACCCGGAGCAGCGGCTCGACCTGCTCACCGCGCTGCGGTCGTCGGTCGACGGGCAGCCGCTGACGCTCGCCGTCGGCGCGCCGGCGGACCTGGCCGTGCTGGACGCCGACCCGCTGTCGGCGGGGGCGCCGCTGCGCGAGATGCCGGTCGCCGGGACGCTGCTGGCCGGACGGTGGACGCACCGGGGGTTCTGACGGCGCGGCCGGGTCCGGCCGCCTGGCGGGCCCCGGGCCTGGCCGGTCAGGCCGCGGCGACCACGTCCGCCGTCCGCACCACCCGGGCGAACCCGCCGCCGTGCAGGCTGGTGGCCGTCGCGCGGGTCAGCTCCTCCGCGGACAGCACCGCGCCGTCGGGGCCCGCGAGGTCGAAGGTGTGCGCCGCGTCGATCGGCAGCAGCACGTCGTAGCCCAGGTTGCCGGCCATCCGCGCGGTGGTCTCGACGCACATGTTGGTCTGGATGCCGCAGAGCACGAGCTGCCGGATCCCGGCGCCGGTCAGCCACGCGTGCAGGTCGGGCTCGCCGTAGAACGCGGAGTTCACCGACTTCGTGACGTGCAGCGCGGGCTCGACGTCGGCGACCACCGACTTCAGGTCGTACCCCGGCGTGCCGGCGTGCAGGGGCGGCGAGGTCCGCGACGCGTGCTGCACGACCACGACCGGGCGGCCGGTGCGCCGCCACGTCTCGACGAGGGCGCCGATGTTCCGCTCGGCGTCGGGGTTGTCGCGCCGGCCCCAGAAGGCGGCGTCGTCGAAGCCCTGCTGCACGTCGATCACGACCAGGGCGGCGTCGGGGGAGAGGTCCATGCGGCGATCGTGCTGGTCGTGGGGCCCGGTCCGACAGCAGCGCGGGCGCCGATCTGCGTCGATCCCCTGCCACGCCGCGCGCCCGGGTGACGCCCGCTCACCCGGGCGGTGTCGACCGATCGGGTGGTCCGCCCAACGGGGCGTGGGTGGTAGCACCCAGACGTCCCAGGACACGGACCGTACCGGGTCGTAACGTCCCCGCTCATATGCGCCCTGACCTGCATGTCCTCGCTCCCCACGGCATCGGCGGCCGCACCGCTCTCGGGTACCACCCCCGCGACGGCCGCCCGGTGGCGTGCTGGGTCGTGCACCCCACCCGCCGCGAGCCGGGCGTCGTGCCGCGGCTCGAGCGGTACGCCGCCGCGCTCGGCCTGTCCGACACCGACGACGCGGCGCTGCGCGAGGTCGACGACTACCGGGCGTCGCTGACCGCGGCCGGCGGCTGGGCGACGCTCTGGGTCGGCGACGAGGTCGAGCTCGCGGCCGAGCACGACGACGCGTGGCTGGACGCGCTGCTCGACCGGGGGTGGGCCGTGGTCGTCGTCGGGTACTCCACCGACCTCGCCACGTCGGACAACCCGGCGATCATGGCCTACCTGACCGGCGGCGGGAACGCGCACGTCGGGGTGGTCCGGGCCGCCTGACGGACGCGCGCACGGAGCGCCCCCGCGGGGTCGGTAGGCTGTGACCATCCCCACCGCCGCGAACCAGGGAGCTCACCCGTGGGACGAGTCGTCGTCGATGTGATGCCCAAGCCGGAGATCCTCGACCCGCAGGGCAAGGCCGTCGCCGGGGCGCTGCCGCGGCTCGGCTTCGGCCAGTTCACCTCCGTCCGCCAGGGCAAGCGGTTCGAGCTCGAGGTCGACGGCCCGGTCACCCCCGAGGTGCTGGCCGCCGCCGCCGAGGCCGCGACCCAGGTGCTGTCGAACCCGGTGATCGAGGACGTCGTCCGCGTGGCCGACTCCGAGGCCGACGCCGCGGGCACCGTCCTCTCGGAGGGCCTGGCCTGATGACCAAGGTCGGCGTGGTCACCTTCCCGGGCACCCTGGACGACCGCGACGCCGCGCGCGCCGTGCGCCTCGCCGGGGCCGAGCCCGTCGCCCTCTGGCACGCCGACGCGGACCTGCGCGGCGTCGACGCCGTGGTCCTGCCCGGCGGGTTCTCCTACGGCGACTACCTGCGCGCCGGGGCGATCAGCCGGTTCGCGCCCGTGATGGGCGAGGTCGTCGAGTCCGCCGGCAAGGGCATGCCCGTGCTCGGCATCTGCAACGGCTTCCAGGTCCTCACCGAGGCGCACCTGCTCCCGGGCTCGATGATCAAGAACGACCACCTGCACTTCGTCTGCCGCGAGCAGGTGCTGTCCGTCGAGCGCGCCGACACCGCCTGGACGAGCGAGTACGCGCCGGGCGAGCGGATCACGATCCCGCTGAAGAACCAGGACGGCCAGTACGTCGCCGACGAGCGCACCCTCGACGAGCTCGAGGGCGAGGGCCGCGTCGTGTTCCGCTACGAGGACACCAACCCGAACGGCTCGCGCCGCGGGATCGCCGGCATCAGCAACGCGAAGGGCAACGTCGTCGGCCTCATGCCGCACCCCGAGCACGCGGTCGAGGCGGGCTTCGGCCCCGACGGCGCCCGCGGCCCGCGGTCCGGCACGGACGGCCTGCGGTTCTTCACCTCGGTGATGCGCGCGCTGGTCTCCTGACCCCCGCCGCTGGCGCGCGAGTGCGGGGCGGGTCACGTGCGCCCGGGATGTGGACACGGTGCTGCCTCCCCGGTCACGGCGCGGTTAGGCTGCCCGCGTGTTCCTGAGCCGGGTGTGTTGTCGCTGAGCTGACGACCCCGCGCGCCCGCGGCCGGACGGCCCTCGCCGCGCACCCCGCCTCATTCCGAGGACACCCCCCATGGCTCAGCCCGTGCTGGACCGCGCGCTCGCGGTCGCCACCCGTCACGTCCCCGCCGCCGCCCGCCGCGTCGTCCCGACCCGCCGCGCGCCCGCCACCCCGGCCCCCGCGCCGGCCCCGGCTGACGCCGCCCCGGTGTCCCCGCTCCGGTCCCCCGCGGATCCTCGCGACGCCGCCCGATCCATCGGTGCACAGCGCGAGAACCGGGTGGGGACCAGCGTCCCGACCGCGGCGGACCGGCTCGCACCGGACGCGGAGCGCCCGCCGGTCGTGCACGTCGGCGCCCCGGCCTACGGCGTGCGGACCGTCGAGGCCCGGCCGGAGTCGGAGTCGGGGATCGCCGTGGCCGCCCGCACCGCCGACGTCATCCGGCTCGGCTTCTCCGTCGCGGTGCCCTCCGTCGGGGCGCTCGCCCGGGTGGCCGCCCTCGTCGAGGACGCCCTCGCCGAGGTCGGCCGCGACCGGTCCGAGGTCCGGGTGCTGCTCGACCTGGAGGTCGTGCTCGCCGGTGACGAGCGCACCGCCCGCCGCAAGCGGTCGCACCTGGAGTACCTCGACGCGCTCGCCGGGCTGTCGTGGGCGCCCGCCGACACCCGCGTCGTCACGACCGCGGACCGGCTCGTCGCCGAGGTCGGCGAGGTGGCCCGGCGCGCGGGCGTCGACGGCGTGGTCCTGCACCCCCTGGCCGGCGGCGCCGCGGTCGAGGCGGAACTCCGCGCCCTGGTGGCCTGACCCCGTCGGGTGGGAGGTCCGGCCCGACTCGCCGACGGCGTGTCCGACCAGGCCTTCCACCCGACCCGGCGTCTGCCCGTCAGCCGCCCAGCGTCCCCAGGGCCTGCTCCAGGTCGTCGGCCAGGTCGTCGACGTCCTCCAGCCCCACGGACAGCCGCACCGTCGACTCCGCGATCCCGACCGCCGCGCGCCCGTCCGGGCCGAGCTTCCGGTGCGTGGTCGTGGCCGGGTGCGTGACCAGCGACTTCGCGTCGCCGAGGTTGTTCGAGATGTCGATGACCCGCAGCGCGTCCAGCACGCCGAACGTTAGGGCCTTGGCCTCCGCCGGCGTCGACCCCTCGGGCACGCGCAGGTCGAGGGTCACCACCGTGCCGCCGCCCGACTGCTGCGCGCGCGCGAGGGCGTGCTGCGGGTGCGACGGCAGGTACGGGTAGCGGACCTGCGCGATCGCCGGGTGCCCCTCGAGCCGGGTCGCCAGCGTCAGCGCGGACGCCGTCTGGTGCCGGACCCGCAGCGACAGCGTCTCCAGGCCCTTGAGCAGCACCCACGCGTTGAACGCCGACAGCGACGGCCCGGTGTTCCGGATCAGCGTCTGCACCGGCCCGTGCACGAACGCGTCGCTGCCGAGGATCGCCCCGCCGAGCACCCGTCCCTGGCCGTCGATGTGCTTGGTCGCCGAGTACACGACCACGTCCGCCCCGAAGTCGAGCGGCCGGGACAGCACGGGCGTCGCGAACACGTTGTCCACGACGACGACCGCGCCCGCGGCGTGCGCGAGCCGGCTGACCGTGGCGATGTCGACCAGGTCCTGCATCGGGTTGGACGGCGTCTCGAAGAACACCACGTCCGCGGGGGTCGACAGCGCCTCCTCCCACTGCGCGGGCACGTGGCCGTCGACGTAGTCGGTGCGCACGCCCCACTTCGCGAGGATCTCGTCGAAGATCACCACCGACGACCCGAACAGCGCGCGCGCCGCGACGACCCGCGAGCCCGACCGGACGAGCGCGGCGAGCGCGGTGAACACCGCGGACATGCCGGACGCCGTGGCGTAGCAGGCCTCCGCGCCCTCGAGCAGCCGGAGCCGCTCCTCGAACGTCGACACCGTGGGGTTGCCGTAGCGGGAGTACAGGAACCGGTCGGCCTCGCCGGCGAACGCCGCCTCGGCGTCGGCGGCTCGGGAGTAGACGTAGCCCTGCGTGAGGAACAGCGCCTCGGACGTCTCCTGGAACGGCGTGCGGACGTGGCCGCCGCGCACGGCGAGCGTGTCGGGGCGCAGGGACTCCCGGGGGAGCCGCTCGTCGTGCCAGTCCGCCGGGCCGGGAGCGGCGCTCACGCCTCCCGCCACGGCAGGCCGGCCGCGCGCCAGCCCTGGTGGCCCCGGCGGCCGTCGGGTCCGACGTCGCCCTCGAAGCCGGTGAGCACGTTGTACGCCGGGCCGAGGCCCGCGGCGGTCGCGGTGACCGCGGCGGCGACGGAGCGCACGCCCGACCGGCACAGGAACACCACGGGGCGCGGGTCGTCGGCGGTCACGCCGGCGACGGCCAGGCCGTCGAGGAACGCGGGGTTCGGGCAGCCGAACGCGTCGACCCACTCGACGAACGCCGTGCGGCCCTCGCCGGCGTCGGCGGTGTCCGGGACGCCGATGGTCTGCCACTCGCCCTCGGTGCGGACGTCCACCAGGACGGCGCGCTCGTCGGACAGCAGCAGGTCCCAGGCCTCCTGCGGGGTGAGGTCACCCGCGTACGGCGCGGTCACAGCGGGCGCACCGGGGTGCTCGGGGCCGCGGCGGCCGGGAGGACGACGGCCTGCGCGACGATCACGCGCTCCCCGTCGAAGGTGGCGGCGGGCCCGCCGTGCAGCTCGTAGCCCTCGGCCAGGGCGGCGCTGACCCGCTCGCAGAACGAGCGGTCGTCGGGCCCCGTCAGCAGGCGGTAGCGCAGGCGGTCGTCGGTGTCGGTCATGCCTCTCCTCCATCGGATCTGGCGGAAGCACCCTCGGCCGGCCCCGGTGGGGGTCCGCGGGTTGCTGCGGCGTCGACGAGCCAGATCTCTCGGCCGCTCTGGATGGTGCGGCGATGCTACGCCATCGCCCGGACCAGGATGGCCGCCCGACCGCGGCCGGGTGAACCCGTGTCGCACCGTGGACCACGGTTGACACCTCCGCGCGGACCGCCCCATCCTCGGACGAGGTCATGAGCGCCAGCGCGAAGCCCCGGCTCGCTGGCCGGCAACCCTCCCACCGCGGCGGGGTGCCCCGGGTGACGACCTGGCCGTCCACCGACCGGTGGCGGCAAGCGCGGGGTCGCCCGGTCGGCGACCGGGCCCCCACCGATCCGCTCGGGGGTACTCCCATGTCCGTCACCGCCACCACCTCGTGTGCCGAGACCGCCCTGCTGCCCGTCGTCGGCGGGGACACGCGCGTCCCGCTGGTCGACGGCCGGTCCGTGCCGTACGCGAACCTCGACTACGCCGCGTCCGCGCCGGCGCTCGAGTCCGTCGCCGCCCGCGTCGTCGAGGTGCTGCCGCTGTACGCCTCGGTGCACCGCGGCGCGGGGTACCTGTCCCAGGTGTCGACGGCGCTGTACGAGGCGTCCCGGGCGACCGTGGCCCGGTTCGTGGGTGCGCGCCCCGACGACGTCGCCGTGATCACCCGGAACACCACCGACGCGCTCAACCTGCTCGCCGGCTGCGTCCCCGACGGCGGCCGGGTGCTCGTCCTGGACGTCGAGCACCACGCCAACCTGCTGCCGTGGGTGCGCTCGGTCCGGGGCTCCGGCCGCACGGCGACGATCCTGCCCTCGGCGCCGACCGTCGCAGAGACGCTGACCGCGCTGCGCGACGAGCTCGCACGCCAGCCGTACGCGCTGGTCACGCTCACCGGGGCCTCGAACGTCACCGGCGAGGCGCTGCCGATCGCCTCGGTGGTCGCCCTCGCGCAGGAGGCCGGCGCGCGGGTGGCCGTCGACGGCGCGCAGCTCGTGCCGCACCGGGCGTTCTCGCTCGCGGCCAGCGGCGTCGACTACGTGGCGTTCTCCGGGCACAAGACCTACGCCCCGTTCGGGGCGGGCGCCCTGGTCGGCCGGCGCGACTGGCTCGACGCCGGCACGCCCTACCTCGCCGGCGGCGGCGCGGTCCGCGACGTGCGCACCGACCGGACGCTCTGGCAGCCGGCGCCCGCCCGGCACGAGGGCGGGTCGCCGAACGTGCTCGGCGCGGTCGCGCTGGCCGAGGCGTGCGACGCCCTGTCCGCGCTGCCCGCCAATGCCCTGGTCGAGCACGAGCAGGCGCTGCGCGAGCGGCTCGTCGACGGTCTGGCGGCGATCCCCTCGGCCCGCGTGCTGCGGCTGTGGTCGGACTCGACCGACCCCGTCGGGGTGGTCGCGTTCACGCTCGGCGACCACGACTCCGGCCTCGTGGCGGCGTACCTGTCCGCGGAGCACGGCATCGGCGTGCGGGACGGCCGGTTCTGCGCCCACCCGCTGCTGGCCCGGGTCGGCGTGACGGGCGGCGCCATCCGCGCGTCCGTCGGGGTCGGGACGACCACCGAGACGGTCGACCGGCTGCTCGCCGGGCTGCGCGCGTACGTCACCGCCGGGCCTGCCGCGGAGTACGAGGTCGTCGACGGCTGCTGGACGGTCGCCGACGACACCCGGCCCCGGCCGGCGGTGACCGGCATCGACGCGATCGCGGCGACCGCCGCGGCGGCCTGCGGGCCGGCCGTCGAGGACTGAGACCACGGCGCCGGGCGGCCCGCGCAGGGGGCGGGTCGCCCGGCGCCGTGGGGCGTCGTCAGCGGACGACGACCCCGAGGTGCGCGGCCAGCGCGCCCGCCAGGTCCAGCAGCTGCGACTGGCTGATCGTCGCGCCCTTCAGCCCCGCGGTGCCGTCGATGCCCGCGAGGTCCGCGCCGCGCAGGTCGACGTCCTTCAGCTGCGCCCGGGTGAGGTCCAGCCGCCCGACCCGGCAGTCCTCCAGCCGGACCCGCGCCGCCCGCACCCCGGCCAGGTCGAGGTCGCCGATGGTGCAGCCGACGAGGCGGACGTCCTGCAGCCGGGCGTCCCGCAGGTTGAGGTAGTCGATCTTGCCGCCCTCGACCGTCACCCGGTCCCAGGAGCCGCCGAACGCCTCGAGCGCGCCGAGCCGGCACCCCTCGAGCGTGACGTCGCGCCACGTGCCCGAGCGCGCGCGGAGCATCCCCGCGCGGCACTCGGCGAGCGTGGTGTCCACGAGGTGCGCGTGGTCGAGCTCCGCCCCGTCCAGGTCGCACGCCCGCAGCAGGCACTCGATGAACCGCGCGCTCTCCGCGTCGGCCCCTGCGAGGTCGAGGCCGTCGAGCAGGAGGCGGTCGTAGTCGCCCTCGGGCTCGACGGGGCCGGGGTACGGGTCGAGGAGGTCGGTGCGCGGGGCGGGCATGGGTCCAGCCTCGCACCCCGGAACCCGGGCTGTGGACGACGGTCGATCGGGGTCCCGGGCCCTCTAGCGTGGTCGGCATGGCGGCGGGAGCGGCGGTGACGAACGCGGCGCCGGCGCTCGGCACGGCCGAGTGGCTGGCGGAGTTCCTGCTGTCCCCGGGGCCGGCGGCGCTGGCGGCGGTGCTCGCCGCGGTGGTCGGGTTCGCGGCGACGCGGGCGCGGATCCGGGCGGACCGGGTGGCGGCGGAGGAGGCGCGCCGCGGGGCGGAGCGGGCGGCAGCGGTCGCCCGACGCGGGCAGGTCGTCGACCGGGACCTGGTGCAGTGGTGGTCGGTCTACCGCTGGCTGGTGGAGCGGGAGCGCGACCTCGGCGGGTCGCCGGGGGCTGACGTGCTGGTGGCGCTCGGCGACGCCGCGGATGACGCTGTCCGCTCGGCGCTCGTGTCGGTAGCGTTGGACAGGGGCCGGGACGAACGAGGAGTGCAGCCATGACTTCTGGCCCCGAGGAGCCGCCCGTCATCTCGCGCGGTGGATGGCCGCCGGAGACGCAGCCGATGGTGGACGAGTACATCGCCCGGCTGTCCCCGGGCGGGGACCTGTGGCAGCGGGCCCGCGACCGGCAGCGCGAGGAGTACGAGAGCCTGGACGAGGAGATCCGCCGGGCCACCGAGGAGCAGGAGTACTGGCGGGCCGAGTACAAGCGCCTCATGCGCGGCGGTCCGGTCCGGCGGATGCTCCGCGCCCTGTTCACCTAGGCACCCCGCTCCCGCCGGACCGCGCCGGCCTCACCCCCGCGCCCGCACCTCCGCCGTCAGGTGCGGCCGCCGCCGCTTCGCGTCCCACGCCGTCACCGACCACGCCCCGTCCCCGGCCGCGGCGACCCGCACCACCGGCGTCGACGGCAGCAGCACCGGCGACGCGAACTCGACGTCCCAGTCGTACGCCTCCCCGCGGCGGGCGCCGACGTCGGCGAGCGCCCGCGCGGCGGTCAGCATCCCGTGCGCGATGGCCCGCGGGAACCCGAGCGCCCGCGCGGTCAGCGGGTGCAGGTGGATCGGGTTGGCGTCGCCCGACACGGCGGCGTACCGGCGGCCCGCACCGGCGTCGAACGCCCACCGGCCGGTGGGGACCGGGGCGACGAACTCCGGGCGGGCGCCGTCCTCCGGCTCCTGCCCGGGCACCCGCACGCCCGGTGCCAGGTAGGTCGACACCCCCCGCCAGGCCGGCGGCTCGTCGGCGGGCGCGCCCGCGCGGCGCACCTCGGCGACCAGCTCGACCTGCGCCCCCTTCCGGTGCGGCCGCAGGTCCTCCGCCCACGAGCGGATGTCGAGCGCGTCCCCGACGTGCAGCGGCGCGCGCTGCTCGACCCGGTTCGCCAGGTGCACGATGCCGAGCGGCGGCATCGGGAAGTCGGGCCGGACGATCAGCGCGATGCCGACCGGGAACGCGAGCACGTGCACGAAGCCCGCCGGCAGCACGTCCGACGCCGGCTCGCCGACCAGGTGCTGGTAGGCGGTGAGCCGCGCGGGGTCGGGGACGACGCCGCCGAGCCGGTGCTCCACGGGCGGCAGAGCCGGGGCGGCGGTGGGCCCCTCGCCGTCCGGGAGCCCCGGGAGCCCGGGCAGCCCCGAGAGTCCCGGCACCCCGCCCAGCGCCCGCCGCACGGGTCCGCCGACGGCCGCGCGCCCCGAGGCCAGCCCGGCGCGCGCGTACAGGCCGCCGAGCCCGGGCGACTCCGCGAGCGTCAGCACCCGCCGCCCGGCGGCCCCGGCGGCCCCACCGGACCTGCCGGACCCGGCGGCCCCCGCCGCCCCTCCCGGCCCGTCCGGCTCCGCGTCCCGCGCCCGCGCCTCGACCGCCGTCACCGCCCCACCATGCTCTGCCCGCACACCCGCAGCACCTGCCCGACGACCCCGCCCGCCTGCGGCGAGGCGAGGAACGCCACGGCCTCCGCCACGTCCACGGGCAGCCCGCCCTGCTGGAGCGACGAGAGCCGGCGCGCGACCTGCCGGGTGAGCGCCGGCATCCGCGCGGTCATCTCGGTCTCGATGAACCCCGGGGCGACCGCGTTGGCGGTGCCGCCGAACGCGGCGAGCAGCGGCGCGGTGGCCTGCACCATGCCGATGACCCCGCCCTTGGACGCGGCGTAGTTGCTCTGCCCGCGGTTGCCCGCGATCCCGGAGGTCGACGCGAGCGACACGATGCGCGGCGCGTCGGCGAAGTCGCCCGAGGTCAGCAGGGCCTCGTTGATCCGGAGCTGCGCGGCGATGTTCACCGCGATCACGGACTCCCACCGGTCCGGCGTCATGTTGGCGAGCAGCTTGTCCCGCGTGATGCCGGCGTTGTGCACCATGACGTCGACCCGCCCGTGCCGCCCGAGCGCGTGCTCGAGGATCCGGGCGCCCGCGTCGTCGGCGGTGACGTCGAGCTGCAGCGCCGTGCCGCGGACCCGGTTGGCGACGGCGGCCAGGGCCTCGCCCGCGGCCGGGACGTCCACGGCCACGACGGTCGCCCCGTCCCGGGCGAGCGTGGTCGCGATGGCCTCGCCGATGCCGCGCGCCGCGCCGGTCACGACGGCGACCCGGCCCTCCAGCGGCTGCTCCCAGTCGGCGGGCAGCGCGCCGGCCGCGGAGTCGACGGGGAGCAGCTGGCCGTCCACGTACGCGGACCGGGCGGACAGCAGGAACCGGAGCGCGCCGAGGACGGCGGGCGCGGTGACCGGCACGTCGTCGGCCAGGACCACGCCGTTGCCGGTCGCCCCGGCGCGGAGCTCCTTCGCGATCGACCGCAGCGCGCCGTCGACGCCCTGCCGCGCGGCGGCGAGCGCGGGGGCCTGGTCGGGGGTGGCGCCCCGGGACACCGTGACGACCCGGCCGCCGGGGGCCAGCGTCTTCAGCACCGGTGCCAGCGCCAGCATCGGCTCCGCCAGGTCCCGCGGGTGGGCGACCTCGGTCAGTGCGAGGACGACCGCCGCGAACCGGGTGCCCTCGCCGGCGTGCCGGCGGACGTCCAGGTCCCAGCCCTTGTGCTCCGGCGAGGTGCCGGACAGGAACTGCGCGAGCGTGTCGGCGTCGCCGCCCTCGCCGAGGACGAGCACCGGGCCGTCGACCAGCGGCGCGCCCGCGCGGTACCGGCGCAGCCGCGCCGGGCGGGGGAGGCCGAGCTGCTTCGCGACCTTCGCGGTGAACCCGCTGTTCACCAGGTCCAGGTAGGTGTCGGTGGCCATCACACCGCCTCCAGGATCGCCGCGACACCCAGGCCGCCGGCGGCGCACACGGACACCAGGGCGCGGACCGGCCGGTCCTCGCCCGCGGCCAGCAGCTCCGCGCGGCGCCGGTGCAGCGTCTTGGCGACCGTCGCGACGATGCGCCCGCCGGTCGCGGCGAACGGGTGCCCGGCCGCCAGCGAGGAGCCGTGCACGTTGAGGCGCTCGCGGTCGACGGACCCGAGGGCGTCGTCCAGGCCGAGGCGGGACAGGCAGAACTCCTTGTCCTCCCAGGCCGCCAGGGTGGTGAGGACGGTCGACGCGAACGCCTCGTGGATCTCCACGTAGTCGAGGTCGCCGAGCCCGAGGCCCTGCCGGGCGAGCAGTCGCGGCACCGCGTACACCGGCGCCATCAGCAGGCCGTCCTCGCCGTGCACGAAGTCGACGGCCGCGGTCTCGGCGTCGACCACGGCGGCGAGCGGGGTCAGGCCCCGGGCGCGCGCCCAGTCCTCGGAGGCGAGCAGCACCGCGGACGCGCCGTCGGTGAGCGGGGTCGAGTTCCCGGCCGTCATCGTCGCCGGGGTGTCGAGCCGGGTGCCGAACACCGGCTTGAGCGTCCCGAGCTTCTCGAGCGAGGTGTCCGCGCGCAGGTTCTGGTCGCGCACGAGACCGCGGTACGGGGTGACGAGGTCGTCGAAGAAGCCGTCGGCGTAGGCGGCGGCGAGCCGCTGGTGGCTGGCGAACGCGATCTCGTCCTGGGCCTGGCGGCTGATGCCCCACTGCGCGGTGGTGAGCGCCTGGTGCTCGCCCATCGACAGCCCGGTGCGCGGCTCGTCGGTGCGGGGCGTGGCCGGCTTGAGGTCGGCGGGCCGCAGCGCGGAGGCGGCCTTGAGCCGCTGCGGGACGGTCTTCGCGCGGGCCAGCGTGAGCAGCGTGCGGCGCAGGCCCTCGCTGACCGCGATCGGCACGTCGGAGGCCGAGTCGACGCCGCCCGCGACGCCGGACTCGACCTGCCCGAGCCGGATCTTGTTGGCGATCGACACCACCGCCTCGAGGCCGGTCGCGCACGCCTGCTGCAGGTCGTACGCCGGGGTGCGCGCCGACAGCGGCGAGCCGAGCACCGCCTCGCGGGTCAGGTTGAAGTCGCGGCTGTGCTTGAGCACGGCGCCGGCGACCACCTCGCCCAGCACCTCGTCCTGCAACCCGTACCGGGCGACGAGCCCGTCGAGCGCGGCCGTGAGCATGTCGAGGTTGCTCACCCGGGCGTACGGCCCGCCGGCCCGCGCGAACGGGATCCGGTTGCCGCCGACCACCACGGCGCGCGGAGCACCGGTCGTCGTGGCGGCCGCGGCTGCCTGGGGTGAGCTGGGGGTCGCTGCCATCGGGGTCCTCCCGCATCGTCGTCGATCAGGGTGGTGCCGGTCGGGTCCGCCGCGGCCGGGGAAAGTCGGGACCTGGGTCCCTTGCGGTGGCGGTGCCCGAAACTCACAGTACCTGATACCGTCGGTTCTGTGACCCCGATCACCCGCGCACCGTCGACGGCGACGGACGACGGCCGGTCGACCCGGTGGGAGGACCACCGCGAGGCCCGCCGCGCCGAGCTCGTGCGCGTCGCCCGGCGGGTGGTGCACCACGGCGGCCCGGACGTGTCGATGGACGACATCGCGGCCGCGGCCGGCACCTCGAAGTCGATCGTCTACCGGTACTTCACCGACAAGGACGGCCTGCAGCTCGCCGTCGCCGCGGCGGTGGTCACCGACATCCGCGACGCCCTGGACGCCGCCGCGGCGGGGGCGGCCGGCCCGCGGGACGCCCTGCGCGGGATGGTCGACACCTACCTGTCGATGATCGAGTCCTCGCCGCACGTGTACGCGTTCGTGACCCGCGGCGGGTCCGTGGGCCACTTCCTCGACTCGGTCACCGAGCTGGTGGCCGCGCCGTTCGTGCGGGCGCTGGAGGAGGGCCCCGGCGCCACGGCGGACCCCGCCGACGCCGCCTGGACGCGGCTGTGGGCCGCCGGCGCCGTCGGGTTCGTGCGGGGCGCGGGGGAGCGCTGGCTCGCGGCGCCCGGCACCGCGGGCGCCGGGCGCGAGGACCGCGAGGACGTCGCCACCCGCGTCGCCGCCTGGCTGTGGGCCGGGCCGGTCGGCGCGCGCACCCGCGAGCAGGCCGGGCGGACCGACCCGGCGCCGCACCGAGACCAGCAGCACCCGTCCGCCGACTGATCCACCCGAACCGTGCGCCGACGGCGACGCACCGACCCAGGGGAGACCGCATGACCACCACCGCACCGACCCCGGCCACCACCCCCGGCCCGGCGGTGACGACCCCGACCGCGACGGTCCGGCCGACCGGCGCCGGGCACCCGCACGGCCGGCAGCACGCGGACCCGCGCGTCGACGTGCCCCGGCTCACCGACGTGCTGCTCGGCCGGTACGCCGACCTGCGCCGCGGCGCGCGCGACGTGGTCGGCCAGCCGCGGTTCCAGCGCGTCGAGGGCCTGCCCGTCCCCGAGCACCGCGCCCGCGTCCTCGACCAGCTGCGGACGCTGGCGCGCGAGGGCGACGTGCTCCGCGCGTTCCCCGCGCGGCTCGGCGGCGCCGACGACCACGGCGGCAGCCTGGCCCGGTTCGAGGAGCTCGTCGCCGCGGACCCGTCGCTGCAGATCAAGGCCGGCGTGCAGTGGGGCCTGTACGCGTCCGCGATCCTGCACCTCGGCACCGAGCGGCACCACGACCGGCTGCTGCCCGGCGCGATGTCGGTCGACGTCCCGGGCGCGTTCGCCATGACCGAGACGGGCCACGGCTCCGACGTCGCCAGCATCGGCACCACGGCGACCTACGACCCCGCCACCGAGGAGTTCGTGCTGCACACGCCGTTCCGGGCGGCGTGGAAGGACTACCTCGGCAACGCGGGCCAGCACGGCACGGCGGCGGTGGTGTTCGCGCAGCTCGTGTCGCAGGGCCCGGCCGACCCGCGCCCGGTGAACCACGGGGTGCACGCGTTCCACGTGCCGATCCGGGACGCCGCGACCGGGGAGTTCCTGCCGGGCGTCGGCGGCGAGGACGACGGCCTCAAGGGCGGGCTGAACGGCATCGACAACGGCCGGCTCTGGTTCGACCACGTGCGGGTCCCGCGCGACGACCTGCTCGACCGGTACGGCTCCGTGGCCGCGGACGGGACGTACTCGTCGCCGATCGCGAGCCCGGGGCGCCGGTTCTTCACCATGCTCGGCACGCTCGTGCAGGGGCGGGTCTCCCTCGACGGCGCGGCGGTGAACGCGGCCAAGCTCGGCCTGGTCGTCGCGGTGACCTACGGCAACCAGCGCCGGCAGTTCGCCGGGGCGTCGCCGACCGACGAGGTGGTGCTGCTCGACTACGGCGAGCACCGCCGCCGGCTGCTCCCGCTGCTCGCCGAGACCTACGCGGCCACGTTCGCGCACGAGCACCTGCTCGCCGCGTTCGACAACGTGTTCTCCGGCCGCGACGACACCCCGGAGTCCCGCGAGGAGCTCGAGACCCTCGCGGCGGCGCTGAAGCCGACGTCGACCTGGCACGCGCTGCGCACCCTGCAGACCTGCCGGGAGGCGTGCGGCGGCGCGGGCTTCCTCACCGCCAACCGGCTGACCTCGCTGCGGGCCGACCTCGACGTCTACGTGACGTTCGAGGGCGACAACACCGTGCTCTACCAGCTCGTCGGCAAGCGGCTGCTCGCCCGGTACGCCGCGCAGGTCGGCGGCGACCCGGCCGTCATGGCCCGGATGGTGGCGGGGAAGGCCGCGGACGCCGCGCTGCACCGGATGCCGCTGGCCCGCGCCGTGCAGACGCTGGTCGACGCCGGCGACGCGCGCCGGTCCGCCGGGCAGCTCCGCGACCCGCACACCCAGCGGGACCTCCTGGCGGACCGGGTGGCGACGATGGTGGCCGAGCTCGCCCAGGCGCTCCGTCCGGCCCGCCGCGCCGCCCCCGAGGTCGCCGCCGAGCTGTTCGACGCGCACCAGCACGAGCTCGTCGAGGCCGCTCGTGCGCACGCCGAGCTGCTGCAGTGGGAGGCGTTCACCCGGGCGCTCGACGCGGTGCCGGACGCCGGCACCCGCCAGGTGCTGACCCGTCTGCGCGACCTGTTCGGGCTCACGCTCATCGAGCGGAACCTCGCCTGGTACCTGGTCAACGGGCGGCTGTCCGCGGGCCGGGCGCGCACCGTGACGTCCTACATCGAGCGGCTCCTGCTCCGGCTGCGGCCGCACGCGCAGGACCTGGTCGACGGGTTCGGGTACGGGCCGGAGCACGTGCGGGCCGAGATCGCGTCCGGCGCCGAGGCCGCGCGGCAGGCGGAGGCGCGGGAGGCGCAGCGCGCGGCGCGGGCGTCGGGGACGGAGCCGGTGCCGGAGCCCAAGCCGGCGCGCTGAGACGGGGGCGGGCCGCCCCGGCCCGTGGACGCCCCACCCGCCCACGGTGGAGGGGGGGGGGGGGGGGGGGGGGGGGGGGGGGGGGGGGGGGGGGGGGGGGGGGGGGGGGGGGGGGGGGGGGGG